>DATMNS010000148.1:0-4500 GCA_035568735.1 Chthoniobacterales bacterium
GTCCCCGATCTCGATGCGGTCATCGTTCCGGTGGGCGGGGGCGGGTTGCTCGGGGGCGTGTCGCTGGCGATTAAAACGTTGCGGCCGCAGGCCAAAGTGATCGCGGTCGAAGCGGATCTCGTCGCAAGTTTTTCCGCCGCCTTGCGCGAAGGGAAACCGGTCCGGATCGAAACGCGGCCGACGCTCGCCGACGGCCTCGCCATTGCCCAGGTCGGAAGCAATGCTTTCGAGATCGCCCGCCAGCACACCGATAAGGCCGTGCTCGTGAACGAGGAACAAATCGCGCTCGCCATCTTGCGGGTCGTCGAGTTGGAAAAAAGCGTTCTCGAAGGCGCCGCCGCGACTCCCCTCGCCGCCTGTCTCTCCGGACAGCTTCCCGAGCTCGCCGGCAGGCGCGTCGTCCTGTTGCATTGCGGCGGGAACATCGATCCCAACGTCCTCAGTCGCGTGATCGAGCGCGGACTGGTGGCGGATGGGCGACTCTCTCGTTTCGAAGCCGTGATCAGCGACCGGCCGGGCGGCCTCGCCGATCTCGCCGCACAAATCGCCGCCGCCGGCGCAAGTATCAAACAAGTCGTCCACGACCGCGCCTTTGCCAGCTCCGACGTCTCAGCCGTGAACGTCCTTTGCACGGTCGAAACGCGCGACCGCGCTCACCTCGAAGAGTTGCTCGCGCGCTTGCAGAAACGTGGAGTGAAAACCGCCGGGAGCTAGCAGTGTAGCGGCGGTCTGGGACCGCCGAAGCACCGCCCGCACTTTAGCGCGGTTCGGCGCTCACAGAGCGCCGCTACAATGGTCTGTCGGCTTGCGCTACTTTCTCCCTCTCGTAGGGTGCGCCATGGATTTGGTTGAGACCGAGGCGCTCGAAAAAACGGCTGCTCCCGAGGCGCAGAAATCACCCGCGCCACGCCGTGGAACTGCCGAGGAACTGAGCCCCTTCGTCGCCCGCCACATCGGCCCTAACGACGAAGAGATCGCCGCCATGCTCGCCGTCCTCGGCTTCGAGGATCTCGACACTTTTATCGCCGCCACCGTCCCGCCGGACATCCGCGCCGCGCAGCCGCTCGCTCTCCCGGTGGGCAAATCGGAGCAGGAAGCCCTCGCGGAACTCCGAAAGCTTTCGGAGCAAAACAAGGTCGCGCGCAGCTTCATTGGCGCCGGCTATTCCGACTGCTTCGTGCCGCCGGTCATCCAGCGCAACATCCTCGAAAATCCCGGCTGGTACACCGCCTACACGCCCTACCAGGCCGAGATCGCGCAAGGCCGCCTCGAAGCGCTCCTCAACTTCCAGACCATGATCACCGACCTCACCGCGCTCGACATTGCGAACGCCTCGCTGCTCGATGAAGCGACCGCCGCGGCCGAGGCGATGACGCTTTGTCACGCGGTCGTCGGCGGACGCGACACGTTTTTCGTTTCGGAAATGTGTCACCCGCAAACCATCGAGGTTGTGCAAACCCGGGCGGAGCCGTTAGGCATTCAGATCGTCATCGGCAACCCCGCCACGTTTCGCTTTACCGAAAAAGTTTTCGGTGCGCTCCTGCAATATCCGACGACCGACGGCGCGATCATCGATTACGAGCCCTTTATCAAAGGCGCGCACGAAGCCGGCGCGCTGGCCATCGTCGCCGCCGACATTCTCGCCCTCACTCTCCTCCGCCCGCCGGGCGAGATGGGCGCGGATGTCGCCGTCGGCACGACGCAGCGTTTCGGGGTTCCGTTAGGCTGCGGCGGACCGCACGCCGCTTATTTCGCCACCCGCGACCAGTACAAGCGGCATCTGCCGGGACGCCTGGTGGGCGTTTCGCACGATGCTGCGGGGCGGCCGGCCTACCGCCTCGCCCTGCAAACGCGCGAACAGCACATCCGGCGCGACAAAGCGACGAGCAACATCTGCACGGCGCAGGTTCTTCTCGCGGTCATGGCGTCGATGTATGCCGTCTATCACGGACCGGAAGGTCTGCGCCGCATCGCCCGCCGCGTCCACGAATCTGCCTGCCGTCTGGCCGATGGTCTCGAGCAACTCGGCTACGGAATCGCACACCAGGATTTCTTCGACACGATTCGCCTCGACCTCGGGAAGAGAGCGAGCGGCGAATTTCTGCGCCGTGCGGTGCAGCAGAACTGCAACCTGCGCGTCCTCGGTCCGCACAGCATCGGCATCTCGCTCGATGAAACGACGACGCCTAACGACCTTGAAATGCTTCTCTCCATCTTCGGCGAGAACCGCGCCATTCTCCCGGGTTTTGCCCCGGCCAGTCGCAAATCGCAAATCGAAAATCGAAAATCCGCGTTCCTCACTCATCCCGTCTTTAACACCCACGACTCCGAAACCGAGATGTTGCGTTACCTGCGCCGGCTCGAAGCACGCGATCTCTCGCTCTGCCACTCGATGATTCCGCTCGGCTCGTGCACGATGAAGTTAAACGCCAGCGCGGAAATGTTCCCGGTTTCGTGGCCGGAGTTTGCCCGCATCCATCCCTTCGCGCCTAACGAACAAACCGCGGGCTATCGTGCAATCTGCGCCCAGCTGGAGCGCTGGCTGGCGGAAATCACCGGGTTCGCCGCAGTCTCGCTCCAGCCGAACGCCGGGTCGCAGGGCGAATACGCCGGCCTGCTCGCCATTCGCGGATATCATGCTGCGCGGAGCGAGGCCCATCGCAACATCTGCCTGATTCCCACTTCCGCCCACGGCACCAATCCGGCCAGCGCGGTCATGGCCGGCTTTCGCGTGGTTCCGGTAAAGTGCCTCGAGGACGGCGACATCGACCTCACCGATCTCCGCGCCAAAGCCGATGCGCACCGCCAGGATCTCGCCGCCCTGATGGTGACTTATCCCTCTACCCATGGCGTTTTCGAAACCACGATCCGCGAAATTTGCCAGATCGTGCACGAACACGGCGGGCAGGTTTACATGGACGGCGCGAACATGAACGCCCAAGTGGGGCTCTGCCGCCCGGGCGACATCGGCGCTGATGTCTGCCATCTCAACCTCCACAAAACATTCTGCATCCCGCACGGCGGCGGCGGCCCTGGTGTCGGCCCGATCGGTGTGGCGCCGCACCTGGTCGATTTCCTCCCCGGTCTGCCCTCTCTCAACCCCCAAACCGCCTCAGGCGGATCAACTCTCAACTCCGGGCCAGTCTCCGCCGCCCCATTCGGCAGCGCGAGCATCCTCACGATCTCCTGGATGTACATCCGGATGATGGGCCCCGCTGGCCTAACGAAAGCAACCAAGGTCGCAATCCTGAACGCCAACTACATCGCCCAGCGGCTCGACTCCTATTTTCCCGTCCTCTTCAAGGGCAAGAACGGTCTCGTCGCCCACGAATGCATCCTTGACCTGCGTCCCTGCAAGAGCGCCGGAATCGAAGTCGAGGACGTCGCCAAGCGCCTGATGGATTACGGCTTTCACGCCCCGACCGTTTCCTGGCCGGTCCCCGGCACGGTCATGATCGAGCCGACGGAAAGCGAACCGCCGCATGAACTCGATCGTTTCTGCGAGGCGATGATCGCGATCCGCGCCGAAATCGATGCGATCGGCGCCGGAAAAGCCGACCCCAAAAACAACGTGCTCAAGAACGCGCCGCACACCGCCGAGCAGGTGACGTCCGACCGCTGGGACCATCCCTATTCACGGGAACAAGCCGCTTATCCGGCACCATGGACTCGCGCGCAGAAATTCTGGCCGGCGGTCGCGCGCATTGACAGCGTCTACGGCGACCGCAATCTCTTTTGCACCTGCCCGCCGATGGAAGAGTTCACCGAGACTCGTTAGGCAAGATAAATCTGGCCCTCGAGGTAGGTGACCGCGGCGCCGGCAATTGACACGCGCGCGCCGCGATCCCGTAAGAATAATTCGCCGCCGCGGGACGAGATTTGCCGCGCAAAAAGCTCGCGCTTTCCCAGACGCCGCGACCAGTAGGGAATCAGGGTGCAATGCGTCGAGCCGGTCACCGGATCCTCGGGGATGCCCGCGGCGGGGGCGAAATAGCGCGAGACGAAATCGCAGTCGTCACCCGGCGCGGAAACCACCACTCCCTGGACGTCCAAGGCGGCGATGCGCGCAAAGTCCGGCTGGATCGCCGCCACCTCCTTTTGCGTCCCAAAGACGGCGATGTAATCGCGTTCTTTGAGGACCTCTTGCGGCGCTGCACCGAGCGCGGCGGAGAGCTCGTTCGTCGGCCCGCCCGGCTCCGCCGGCAGCGCCGGAAAATCGAGCACCAACTTTTCCCCATCGCGTTCCACTATGAGGTCGCCGCTTTTCGTCTGAAAACGAAGCGCGCTTCCGTCAAAATCGCGGTGGTGAAACAGAACGTGGGCCGCCGCGAGGGTGGCATGGCCGCAAAGGTCAACTTCCACTTTCGGCGTCATCCAGCGCAGATCGAAATGCTCTCCGCGAGCGACGACAAAGGCCGTTTCCGCCAGGTTGTTCTCCGCCGCGATCGCCTGGAGTTGACCATCCGGCAGCCATTCCTCCAGGAGACAGACGCCCGCCGG
>DATMNS010000149.1:0-2342 GCA_035568735.1 Chthoniobacterales bacterium
CATCGGCCGCGACGATGAAATCCGCCGCGTCATGCAAATTCTTGCGCGCCGCACGAAAAATAATCCGGTGCTGATCGGCGAACCGGGCGTCGGAAAGACCGCCGTCGTGGAGGGTCTCGCACAGCGCATCGTAGCGGGCGATGTGCCCGAAGTGCTGCGCCCGAAGCGCGTCGTTGCCCTGGATCTCGCCGCATTGGTCGCGGGGGCGAAATATCGCGGGGAATTCGAGGACCGCTTGAAAGCGGTGTTGAAGGAAATCACGGAATCCGAGGGACAAATCATTCTGTTCATCGACGAATTGCATACCCTCGTGGGCGCGGGCGCGGCCGAAGGCGCGATGGACGCTTCCAACATGCTGAAGCCGGCCCTGGCGCGCGGCGAGTTGCGCGCGATCGGCGCGACCACGCTCAACGAATACCGCAAATACATTGAGAAAGATCCGGCGCTCGAACGCCGTTTCCAGCCCGTGCTGATCGCCGAGCCATCCGTCGAAGACACCATCGCGATTCTGCGCGGCTTGAAAGAACGCTACGAACTGCACCACGGCGTGCGCATCAAGGACGCCGCGATTTTAGGCGCGGCCACGCTTTCACACCGATACATCACAGACCGTTTTCTTCCGGACAAAGCGATCGACTTGATCGATGAATCCGGCGCCAGCCTGCGCATGCAGTTGGATTCGCTGCCGGTGGAAATTGACGAAATCGAACGGCGCATCTTGCAACTTGAAATCGAGCGCCAGGCCTTGCTCCGCGAATCCGACGCGCATTCCAAAGAGCGTTTGAAACAACTGGAATCGGAGTTGGCCGGTCTACGTGAGGAGTCCAACGCCAAAAAGGCGCAGTGGCAGGTGGAAAAAACCGCCATCGCCAAAATCCGCGGCATCAAGGAACAGATCGAGCAACTCAAGGCGGAGGAGCAGCGCCTCGAACGCAGCGGAGAACTGGCGAAGGTCGCCGAAATCCGCTACGGCAAACTCGCGACGGCGGAGCGGGAAATTGCCGCCGCGCAGAAAAATCTCGAAGAGGTGCAAAAAAAAGGCGGCATGCTGAAGGAAGAAGTCGACGAAGAGGACATTGCCAAGCTGGTGAGCAAGTGGACAGCGATTCCCGTCGGGCGCCTGCTCGAAGGCGAAGCGCAGAAACTCGTCACCATGGAATCGCGCCTGCGCCAGCGAGTCATCGGGCAGGATTCGGCGCTCGAACGCGTCGCCAATTCCATCCGGCGAAATCGCGCCGGGCTTTCCGATCCCCACCGGCCGATCGGGTCCTTCATTTTTCTCGGGCCCACGGGTGTCGGAAAAACCGAACTGGCTCGCGCGCTCGCGGAATTTTTGTTTGACGACGAAAAGTCCATGATCCGGCTGGACATGTCCGAGTACATGGAGAAGCATTCCGTCTCGCGCATGATCGGCGCGCCTCCGGGCTACGTCGGCTACGATGAGGGAGGTCAACTCACCGAGCAGGTGCGCCGCCACCCGTATTCCGTAATTCTTTTCGACGAAATTGAAAAGGCCCATCCCGATGTGTTCAACATTCTTCTGCAGATCCTCGAGGACGGCCGCCTCACCGACGGCAAGGGCCGCACGGTCGATTTCCGGAACGCCGTGCTGGTCATGACGTCAAACGTCGGATCGAGCGCGCTCTTCGATCTGGCGGGGAGCGACCCGGAACGGGCTCGCAAGGAAGCCATGGAAGCCTTGCGTCAAGCGTTCCGGCCGGAGTTCATCAACCGCATTGACGATATTGTGCTGTTCAATCCCCTCGGGCAGGAACAGCTCAACAAGATCATCGATCTCGAACTCGTCAAGGTGATGCGCCTGCTCGCGGAACGCAAAGTGCGGATCGAGCTCACGCCGGCGGCTCGCGAGAGGCTCGTTCGAGACGGCTACGATCCGGCCTATGGGGCGCGTCCGCTTCGCCGCACGGTCCAACGGCTCGTGCAGGACCCGCTGGCGATGCGCATCCTCGACGGCAGCGTTTTGCCGGGAGATTTGGTCCGGGTCGATATCGATCCGAACTCGGACTCCATGCGGTTTGAGCGTGTGGAGCAGAAGGCCGAGCAAGAACCCGCTGCAAAAGGGGAGGCCGCGCAACCCGCCGCCTCCGCAGCGAAATCCGGGCGGAGGCGGTAAGCTTCATTTTTCCTGATGCGCCAGTTTGACGTGCTCGGCCGAAACTCCTAGACTGATTTTGCGTCTATCAAGATAGGTGGCCATTATGAGAGCCGTAAAGACGTTGTTTTTATTAACCGCGTTAACCCTGCTATTAGTCCTCGGCGGAGATGCCATCGCCGGTCAGCAAGGGATGACCTTCGGCCTGATCCTGGCCGTGGCAATGAAC
>DATMNS010000150.1:0-8758 GCA_035568735.1 Chthoniobacterales bacterium
CCTGGGCGACCAGGGTGGCCAGGGCAGCGCCGCTCGCCCCGTATTTCGGGATGAGAATGAAGTTCAACCCGATGTTCGTGATCGCGCCGAGGGCGGCCCGATGGGTCGCCGCCCAGGTGAGCCCCTCAGTGATGTCGTAACCGCTTTGCACGATGCCGAGAAAAACAAAAATCGTCGCCCAACCATGAATGACGAGGACCGGCGCGGCAGACAGGAATTGCGCTCCATAAAGGAGCAGGACAATTGGCCGGGCAGCGAGGGTCAGGAACAATGAGATGGCGAGCCCGGTGAGGGCCGCCCCGAGAAAGAGGCGCCCGAACTGTTGCTTGTAGTAGCGCGGCCCCAGCTTGCGCCAGCGCACGAGAATTGGAAAGAGCGCCGGGGCGAAAGCCAGCGGCAGGAGAGCGCACGCTTCGGTAACCTGCGCCGCCGCGCTGTAGATGCCGGCCGCCCGAAAGCCGGCCATTTTCCCGAGCATGAGGACGTCCGAACGCATGTAGATCATAACCGCGAGCGAACCAAGAAGGAGGGGCATGCCCTCGCCTAACAAATGCCGCCATTCGATTGGCCTGGCCGGTGTTTTCGCGAAATCCGGCGCGGGATTCTGTCGCCGATGCAGGCACCAAAGCGCGAGGCCCACGAACAGCGCCTCGACCGTTTCCAAACCTGCAAAGACGAGCAGCGGCGCTCCCGCGAAGAGGGCGGCCAGTTTGATTCCGGTGCTGGCCACGATCGGGATGGTGCGACCGAAGAAACTCAATCGAAACCGATTCTCGGACTGAAATCGAAGATCAAAGACGTCACACGGCTGACAGAGCAAACCGGCCCCGGCCAGCGCCACGATGGCGACCGTCAGGCGCGCGTGCGGATCAATCAGAAAGGCGAGACAGAGCAGCGTGGCGTAGCTGGCGAGGGCGAGGACCAGCTTGAGACGAAAGGCATGATGCACCATTCTCCCGGCCTCCTCCGGATTTTCCGTCATTTGCCTAACGAGAATCCGATCGAGCCCAAACGCTGCGATGACGGCGAAGATGCGCACGAAAGCGAGGCCAAAGGCGAGCGCGCCAAAGCGCTGCGGACCGAAATGCCGGCTGAGCGCGATCGTGACCACCGCCAGCGTGCCGACTCGCGCACCCTGGTTGAGGAGGGACCACGCGCTGTTCGAGAGCAGAGTCTTGCCGGCCGCTTTCATGCGAGCGCGGGCTCCAGCGACGCGACCCGTCCGGGTTGATCGAAGTTCTGCGTGGCGTTGATAAGGTGCGTCCATTGCTCGAGGTGACGCTGAAAGGGCGCGGTCTTGGAGGCTTCGAGCTCGACCGCCATCTCGCCGGCAAATCCGGTGCAGACGAGACGGCGCCCGGCGGCGAGACTGTTCCAGATTTTTGAAGGGAAAAGCGCCTGCGTGATTTTTGGATTCGCCGCGACCAGATGCACTTCATGGCGGAGCAGATCTTCCCGCAGCTTGAACGGGTTGTTTTCCAGGGGCAGGGGTTGCAGCCAGGCCGGCAACCGCCAGGCGCCGCGTCCGTCGGAGCGCATCGAAACCCGATAGCCGACGGTGCGCAGTTTGCCGCAGGCCTCGACCAATAGCTCGACGTCGTGGCCATAGCCGAGGTTGCCGGAATAGATCGCGGTGCGCGGTTCCGGTGGCGGGTTCGGCTCGTCGAAAGACATCGTCGGCCAATTGCGGATGACAATGGAGTTGTGCGCCGGGCCGGCGAGGTTCGCGCCGATTTTTACCACCCGGTCCCACTGCGCCAGCTGATGATCCCAAAACCCGCGGAAGGCTTTGCGCAAGGGCGCCGGATATTCGTACAATCCCCTAACGAGTTCCGGATAGTAGTCCTGCAACCAGTAGATGCAGCGCGCGCCACGGCGGCGGATCGCTTTCGCCAGCGTGACGGTGTTGGGCGGCGCGCTGGTCACGATCACGACATCGTCCTGCCTAACGAATCGTTTAATGTAGTTCCGAAAGGCGCTGGTGACCGCGGCATATTCGGCGAAGGTCTGGCTGAGACTGCCGCGGCAACCGCGGTAGTGTTCGAGATGCACGATCTCGGAGAGCGGCCGGCATCGTTGCAAGTCGCGATAACCGCCGCGCCCGCCGACCAAAGTGACGCGGCCGCCGTTTTGCTCGATCCTGGCGGCCAGCTGTTCTGCGTAGAGACCCGTCGGCGCGGCGTCGGGCCAGATATACTGGGTAAGGACGTGAACCGTCGCCATGCGGTGCGACCTCAGCCAGCGATGACGCGCGGAAAGTCCCCGGCGGTCCGCTGCACCGCGGGCGCGCCGTATTTTCGCAGCTGAATGTGATAGGCCTCGCGGTGATAGCGCAGGTTCGCTTCCAGCAGCAAGCCAACGAGCCCGATGATGATCGAAAGAGTGACGAGGCTCGCCGCGAGCACGGCCAACGGCAGACGATTGACCATACCGGTCGTCAAATATTCGGCGATCGGAATGCAGCCCGCGGACAACCCGAGAAGCGCGGCGACGGCGGCGATGTGACCAAAAAAAGTGAGCGGCCGGTAATCGCGAAAGAGCACCACGAGCAGCCGAAAAATGCGCAAGCCGTCGCGGGTCGTTTTGAGTTTCGACGCCGATCCTTTGGCGCGGCTGCGGAACGGCACCGGAATCTCGGTTTGGGCGAAGCCTTTATCGACCGCCTGGATGGTCAGCTCGATTTCCAATTCGAAGCCGCGGGACAGAACCGGCACGTGCTTGTAAAAGCGGCGCGAGAAAAGTCGCTGTCCGGAGAAAAGGTCGAGCGGCTTGAAACGAAAAACGGAATTGAGCACAGCGGCGAAAATGGACATGCCCCACTGGTGCAGTGGCCGGAAAGCCTGCGTCGCTTTTTGCGCGCTCCGAATGCCCGTGATCATGTCGACCGGTTCGCGCAGGTATTGCTCGACGAGCAGGCGCGCGCCATCCGCGGGATAGCTGCCATCGCCGTCGACCATCAGGACCAGCTCGCTATCGATCGCGGCGAAGGCGGTGGCGACCGCGGTGGCCTTGCCGCGCCGGCGTTCGGTAATCACTTTCGCCCCGGCGGAGCGGGCGATACCGGCGGTGCCGTCGTCGGAACCGTTGTCGACCACGAGGACGGTCGCCTGCGGGAAAGCAGCCGTGTATTCGCGCACGACATTTGCGATGCCGAAGGCCTCGTTTAGGCACGGAATGAGGATGGTAAGGGAGGGCGTGGTCATCGAAGGCGGGCTTGCCCCTTTTTAGGAACCATTTTTCGTGCCGCGGGTTGGAATGCTTGCTGCTGTCGTGATGGTTGGCGCTTCGGCTCCGCAACAATCATGCTTCTTCTGGATCAAGCTGTTTCGACGGCGGCCTTCGCCCCCGCGCCTGCCCCGGTCGCGCCCCGTCATGCTTTGCGTGGCCGGCGGGCAACGCTTCTTGCGCTCGTCATTATTTTGCTCGCCGGATGTTTCCTGCGCCTGCCGTCATTCGTCTTTGTGGACCGGCATCCAACGATGCATTGGCTGGCACCGCTCCATCCCACCGCCAAGTTTCAGGTGCTCGGTTTCGACGAAGGAATCTATCGGGCCTACGTCAGCACTCTCATTCTGCACGGCCTGGCCAGTTATCCGGCCATGGCGGACACTTACCTGCAAAAACAGAGGAGCATCCAGACCGCGATCCTGCCTCCGACGCGATTTTTCTATATCGGGGCAGCTTATACCTGGCACTTGATCTGGGGCACTGGTCCGCGCACCTCGCTCAACGTCGTCTCCAGCCTTTGCAGCATGTTGCTTTTGGTCCTGAGCGCCCTTTTCGCCTGGCGACTGGGAGGTGCCGCGATGGGGCTCTGCGTCGCCGCGCTCATGGCCTTCGCGCCGACGCAAATTCACATGTCGCAACATGCCTTGATCGATGGCGTTTTTGCCTTCTGGGCGACGCTTTCTCTCTGGTTACTCTGGGAAAATATGCAACGGCCCAACCGCTGGCTGTGGCTCGCGGCCTATGCCGGTGCCCTCGCGGTCATGGTGCTGACGAAAGAGAATGCGATGTTTGCCTACATCGGAATTCTGGTTTTGATCGCGGCGAATCACTGGCTGCGGTTTGGCCGGGTCACGAAAGGTCTTTGCCTCGTCACGGTGCTCGGACCCCTCCTCGGTGTCGTCATCCTGGTCTTTCTCTGCGGCGGCCTCGGGACGACGATTGAGATTTACCGTTTGTTTATCAGCAAAGTGTCGGTCCTTAAATACGCGATCAGGACCGGCGACGGGCCCTGGTACCGTTACCTGGTCGACCTGATGGTCGTTAGTCCGGCCGTTCTGGTGCTTGCGATCGGCGGAATTTTTCGGCTCAAAAGCTCGGAACGGGCCGGCCTGTATCTGTTCCTCTTCGTCGGCGCGAGTTTCCTCGTGATGGTGAATATCCGCTATGGGATGAACCTGCGTTACACCAACATGTGGGACTTTCCGCTGCGCTATCTCGCGGTCCTTTGTCTCTGGCAAATCTTCCCGCGAAGAAACGCGCAGGCGCTCTTGGTCGGTCTTTGCCTCGCCGCTCTCTGCACGTTTGAGCTGCGGCAATACCACCTTTTCTTCGTCGAGAACGACCTTTACGAGCTGGTCCCGGAGGACCTGTTGCGCGCGGTCAAGATGTTGAAATAAGCTACTGCCACCCGGCCACGACGCCGGGATCGAGTTCCTCAAACTTCTGCACTTTGATCCCGGGTGGAAGCGGAACTTCAATCCTACCCGCGTGCGTGGCGTGAGCGCGAAGAAAGCGCCCCGCGTAGGCGTTCCAAACCGCGTAATACGGATCGCCGTGCCAGGCCCCACTCTGATCCTTGTGGGGCGGACGCAGAGTGGGCAAAGGCGCGTCCGCGGCGGGGAATGGAAGCGCGTCCGCCAGGAAAACCCGGTGGCCGGTCCGGAGCGTTTTCTCCATCCGATCAAGGACAGGTCGCTCTGCGTCCTTCGTCTTCATCTGAGTGAGCACCAGGTCGTAGCGATGGAAGCGATGATCAGCGATCGGCGGAATGGTGAGCACTTCTGCCTGGCCATGATAATATCGGCAAAAAGAGATCGCGCATTCCCAGCGCGGAATTACGATGACGTCCCCTTTCCTGGAAAATTTTTGAAACTGGGAGGCGATGAGATCGACATTGGTGTGTCGCGTTTGCAAATCGTACCAGGTGAGCGGCGCGGCGAAGCAGAGCAACCCGAGCGCGACGGACGGTCGCAGGCAGCGGAGGATGATCGCCGGTACCCGGTGATTTCCACTCATCGGCGATGCACCAAGAATGATATCCAAAGTGCAGGCCGCAAAAGCCGCGAGAGTCACGTAATACCAGGGTTGCGTGTAGTAATTTAGGGCCCGGAGAAACGTGGCATATCCGGCCACGCCTACGACGAGAGCGATGGCGCCAAAAAGGACCGCCGCCGGGACCCGCGCGGGAGAGCCGCGGCGCAAGAGAAGCGCAACGAGGGTCGTGCCAAGGCCGATCACAACGAGACTCACCCATAGCCAGATGGCAGCCGGTTCGGGCGATCCCATCACTTCGCCCGCGCGCTTCCACAACCAAGAAAAAGTGGCGGGATAACTCACCAGAAATGTCCATGCCCGCATGCGGATTATGATCGGCGCGTAAGGCAACAACGAGGCGGCCGCCAACGCACCGATCCCGATAATCGTCCCGACCGTGCGCCATGCCTTTGCCCGCAGGGCCACGGCCGCCGCCCCAGCGGCGATCGCGAGCAGAAGAACGGCATTATAATAGAGACACTGCACGCTCAGCACTGCCAGGACCGCGGCGATCGTGACCTCCTTTGCGGAAGGAGCCGAGGGTCGTTCCGCGAGTCGCCAAAAACTCCGGAGCGTAAGCAGGATCAACAAAATCCCCAGCCCGTAGGCGCGATTCGAGTCGCCGTAGCGCACGATCATTGGGTTCAAGCCGACGAGGGCGAGCGAGAGCAAAGGCAGGCGGTGGCCGAACGCGCGCGCGTTGGCCCATAATGCCCCAAGGATGCCGAGCCCGATAAGCAAACCGAGCACGCGCAGCGCTTCGTCGTTTCCCGCCCCGAAAATTCCCGACCATGCGCGGAGGACGGCAAAATAAAGAACCGGGAACGAGTCGTAGTCCAAAAAGCGCCAGACGTCGGCGAAGGTAGGAAGCGTTGCCAGGTTGATGCTGTTGGTCTCATCGCGCCAAAGACCCCCAACAGCGGTGACAAATCGAATCTGCAGAGCAATCGCGACCAACGTCAGGAGCGCGACAGTGATCCACTCTACGCGGACAAGCCACCTCCCCGCATCGGCGGAACGAGTGACCGGCTGCAAAGCGTTGGGCGATTTTTCATCCCCATCACTTGAAGCCGCGGCTTGTCCTGGGCGTGAAAGTAACGCCGGCCCGTTCACTGTTTACAGCCGACGACGACGGCCTGAACGAGCAAATCGCGCAGCCCGAAATAGTATTCGACGAGATCAAATCCGGCGCGTTCGACGACGGCCTGCGCCTGCGCACGCGATTCGAGAAGCGAAATCTCCGCCGGGTGCAGGCGCACCGCCTCCCCGCCTTTGCGGCGAAAGAGATCCAGCACCCGATGGATTAGCTTGAGCACAAACACACTGGTCGCGCGGCGATGCGGCCAGAAGATTACAACCTTCCCACCGGGCTTCACCGTCCGGCCCATCTCCCGCAGGATTTGCACGATCTGTTCCTGTGTAAAATGCTCGACTACGCCAAGGTTGTAGGCGCCGTCGAAGGTTTCTCCCGCCACGCCGTCGAGGTGGAGGATGTCGCCATGTCGAATCGCTTCCGCGTGCGGGTTGTTGCGGCGATAGGATTCAAGCGCCGGCAGCGAGATGTCCACCGCCGTGATCTTCATCTCCTGCGAGAGTTCTGTATCCACCTGCCCCGATCCGCAGCCGGCATGAAGCAGGCGATCGCCCGGCGCGAAATGTTTGCGCATGAAATGATTCAGGCTTCGCCGAATGGCGAGCCGCCGGTAGATGCTCGCGATCACGGAATAAAGACGGCGGCTCTTCTCCTGGCCGCGCGTCCAGTAACTGTCCCAGCCCTGGGGATCCTGGAGCGGCGCTTCCGTGCCAAGAATCGGGAGGACCGGCGAGGAAAGGAGAAAGCTTTCGGGATGCCGGACGCTGGCCCAGTAAAGTTTGAGCAATCGTCGCGCGCTTCGCCAGGTTTCGCGGAGACACATTTTCGAGCTTCCGTAGGTCCGCGCCGGCAGGGCGATCGGCATTTCTTCGATCGCGAAACCATTGTGATGGAGAACGAACAGACTCTCGAAGAAGAAAGAGTAACCGCGCGAACGAACTCGTTCGAACAACTCTTCCGGGAGCAGGCGAAGTTGGTAGACGCGCAAAGCACCGGTCGCATCCTGCGGCAAGCGGAGCAGATTGGTTGTGAGGAAATGGCCGAAGCGCGTGAGCGACCGGCGCATCAGATTCCAGCCGGGCAGGCTGTCGCGTTCCATGTAGCGTGACCCTATCGCGACCGCGCGGCCGCTCGCTCGCGCCGCCGCCAGCAGGCGCTGCACATCCGCGGGCTGATGGGTAAAATCACAGTCCATCGTGACCAGCGTCTCGTACCCGTGCTCGTAGGCGTAGCGGATTCCGTCGCGGTGCGCGCTGCCGATTCCGAGTTTGCCCTCGCGATGCATCGCCTGGACGTGCGGAAATTTCTGCGTCAACCGGTCGACGATCTCGCCTGTTCCGTCGGGCGACCCGTCGTCGCAGAAGAGAATGTCGGCTCCGAGATCGAGTGTGCTTAGCTCGCGGCAGAGGCGCTCGGCATTCTCGGCCTCGTTGTAGGTGGGAATGAAGATCAGCAGTTTGGGAGATGGCATGGTTTTCTCTGTTTCGTGGACGAGTCTCGCGACCATTTCGGAAAAATTGACCGTGGGTGACCAGCCGGTCGCGGCGCGCAGTTTTGCGGCGTTGCCGCAGAGCGGTTGCGAATCTCTCTTCAGCAAACGCGCGTCCGTCTCGACATGTTGTTTCCAGTCGAGCCCGCCGGCGGCGAAGGCTGCTTGCGCAAACTGCCGCACGCTATGTAGCTCGCCCGACGCGATCACGAAGTCGTCCGGCTTGGGCAACTGGAGAATGCGGAACATCGCGTCCACGTAGTCAGGCGCGTAACCCCAATCGACACGCGCCTCGAGATCGCCGAGCACGAGCTTGAACCCCGGTTCGCGCCGCGCCCGCAGGACGCCCTGCGCAACTTTCTGCGAGAGGAACGACGTTTTGCGTAGCGCCGATTCGTGATTAAACAGAATGCCGGTCGCGGCGAAGATTCCTTTTTCGCGGAAGTGGCGGCAACACGCGACGCCCGCCGCCTTCGAGATGCCGTAAACGGATGTCGGCGCGAACGGCGTCTGCTCGTTCTGCGATGCCGTGACGGCTTCGCCGAAAACGTGCGAAGACGCCGCATAGAAGAGTCGTGTTCGGGGCGCCACTGCCTCGATCGCCTCGAGCACGTGGCGCAGGCCGGCGACCTGCACCTCGAAACTGCGTTGCGTCAGCTCTGTCGGTGTGAGCGCGAGAGAGTCTTCGGTGGAATGATGAAACGCCGCCAGATAGTAGATTTCATCGGGTGACAGGTTCCGAAGTTCCTTCTCAATCGCGAGAGAATCGAGGAGGTCGATTTGTGCGCATTCGCATTCTATCTGCGGCGCTGGTTTGGTTCGGGTCCAGCCGCGAACGGCGTAGCCGCGATCCAGAAGTTGCCGGGTCAACAGACGGCCATCCTGTCCGCTCGCGCCGACGATGAGCGCGTTTC
>DATMNS010000151.1:0-6360 GCA_035568735.1 Chthoniobacterales bacterium
CTGCGCAGCCAAAAGGGCACTCTCGAAAAAAGCGGGCTCAACGTCGAGGTGCGAATCCGCCACGGCGATGCGCTCGACCAGATCTTCGCGGAAGTACGCGAAGGAGGACACGACCTGATCGTGACCGGCACCTCACAGGCCCGGGGGCCTTTCCGCCATTACATCATGGGTGATTTGACCCGCGGTATTTTGAATCGCGCCGAATGTCCGATTCTTGTCGCGCGGGCCGGAAAGATCGTCGACGACGAGGACGCCGAGGGCGGATTTTTCCATCGGCTCCTGCACGGCTTCGGCGCGGGCAAACCGGCCTAACGAGTGGACTGCGTCCCCGTTGGAGCGGCGGGCGGCTTGCATGCCAAGGTGCTGCCGCTATGGTGCGCTCGCCGCTTATGAACCCAAAATTCTCCCGTTTTCACAACGTTAGGCTGGCCGGCCTGCTCGCCTTCGTCCTCGGTTTGGTAGTCTTCCCCGGTTGCTCGAAAAAGCAGCCCGGCCAGACGGCCGGCAGCACGGGTGATTATGTAACCGGCACGCCGCTCCCCGAACGGCAGGAAGGCACGTCGTTTTTCAGCGGCAACGTCGATCGGCAGCAATTCCAACCGATTTATTTCGACTTCGACACCCAGACCATCCGCACCTCGGAGAATGGCAAGATTCAGCAGGTCGCGAGCTTCCTCCAGCAGAGCTCCGGCCAGATCATTATCGCCGGCTTTACCGACGAACGCGGCACGCCGGAGTACAATCGCGGCCTGGGCGAACGTCGCGCCCAGTCGGTCCGCGAAGCCCTCATCGCCGACGGCGCCAACGCGCAGAAAATCCAAACCGTTAGCTTCGGCGCAGAAATGCCGGCCGATCCCGCCTCCAATGAATCCGCCTGGGCGAAGAATCGCCGCGCCGAGATCGGCGTCGTGAAATAGCTCCAGGATTGCGGATGTTGCCCCCTGGGCAACACGGGGTCGGCGGACGGTCGCAGAAGAATTTTTCCGCCGACCACGTTCGTCCCTGCGCTTCGCAAACGCGAAGCGTCTACAGTGCGCAATGACCGCCGTTCGCCGCAACTGGATCGCGCATCTCTGGCGCGAATGGCTCTTCGAGCTGCGCCGGCCGATCGCGCCCGCCTTCGCGCGTCCGCACCCGGAAGAGTGGCCTAACGATCGCCTGACTGCCGCCTGGCTCGGCCACTCCACCGTGCTGCTCAATTTCTTCGGCGTCACCATCCTGACCGATCCCGTTCTTTTCCCCCGCATCGGTCTTCGCCTGCCTTTCCTGACCATCGGCCCGAAACGACTCACGCGTCCGGCGCTGACTTTCCGCGAGCTGCCGCCGATCGATCTCGTCTTGCTTTCCCACGCGCATTTCGATCACCTCGATACCCGCACGCTTCATCAATTCGGGAAGCGCACCCAGGTCGTCACTGCTTCCCGTACCCGCGATCTTTTACGCTGGACGCGCCTGCGCCAGATTACCGAGCTCCGCTGGGGCGAAAGCCATGTCGCGCAAACCGCCGAGGGCGGCCTGGTCGTGAAGGCCTTTCGCGTCCAGCACTGGGGCGCGCGTTTGCAGTATGACGACTACCGCGGATACAACGGCTACGTGATGGAACGCCACGGACGGCGCGTCATCTTCGCCGGAGACACCGCCCTAACGAATAGTTTTGCCGGCCTGCGGAATGATCGGCCCTGCGATCTCGCGATCATGGGGATCGGCGCGTATGAGCCCTGGATCCGCTCCCATTGCACACCCGAGCAGGCGATCGCGATGGCGAACGATGCCGGGGCGCGCTTCATCCTGCCGATCCATCATCAAACCTTTAGGCTCAGTTTCGAGCCCTTCCGCGAACCGATTGAACGTTTCACTGCCGCGTTGCAAAACAATCCGGAGCGGATTGCCCTGCGCGAGATCGGTGAAACGTTTACCCTCACCGCTTAGCGCCCGCAGTTCTTCACCCGCCCGAACTCAAAGGAACGAATCCAAAGGTATGCGTGCAGTCGTCATCAATTCGTTTGGAGGGATCGAGGGAATCGATTTGCAGGATGTCCCGACGCCTCCGCCACCGACTGCCGACCGCATCCGGATTCGGGTCCACGCGGCCGGACTCAATCGCGCCGACATCATGCAACGCGAGGGAAAATATCCCCCGCCGCCCGGTTATCCCGAGAACATCCCCGGCCTCGAATTCGCCGGCGAAGTGGAAGCGGTGGGCGCGGCAGTCCGTGCGTGGCAGACGGGCGATCGCGTCTTCGGGATCACGGGCGGCGGCGCGCAAGCAGAGCTGGTCGTCGTGGCGGAAAGCAATCTGGCCCG
Organism: Chthoniobacterales bacterium; assembly: GCA_035568735.1. Lineage (GTDB taxonomy): Bacteria > Verrucomicrobiota > Verrucomicrobiia > Chthoniobacterales > UBA10450 > Palsa-1392. Next base: position 2,305 of record DATMNS010000151.1, read on the forward strand.
CATACCCAGGGAACTCGATTGGAACCAGGCCGCGGCGATGCCGGAGGTTTTCATCACGGCGCACGACGCACTTTTCACCCGTGCCAGGCTGCAAATGGGCGAGCGAGCCCTGATTCACGCCGCCGGTTCCGGTGTCGGCACGGCCGCGGTGCAACTCGCGCACGCAGCGGGCGCGACGGTTTACGGCACTTCGCGCACCGCGGCAAAGCTTGCACAGGCGCGCACCCTTGGTCTCGACGAGAGCATTACCGTGGGCGAGTCGCCGCAGGAATTCGTCGAGCGCGTGCAAGAACTGACCAACGGCGCGGGCGTAGAGGTCATTCTGGATCTCGTCGGCGGCGCCTATTTTCCCGCCAATCTGGAGGTGCTCGCTCCGCGCGGACGTCTCATTTGCGTCGGGACGACGGCAGGCCGGAAATCGAAAATCGATCTCGGCCTCGTCCTCCGGAAGCGAGCGACCATTGTCGGCACTGTGCTGCGGGCCCGCTCCATAGAGGAAAAGGCGGAGGCCACACATCGTTTCTCGGCCCATGTTTTGCCGTTGGTTTCTCGAGGCGTCGTCCGGCCGGTCGTTGAGCGTGTTTATCCGGCGGCGGAAGTGCGCGCGGCGCACCAGCATCTCGAGTCGAATCGCAGCTGTGGAAAGATCGTCCTGGATTTTTCCGTGTAGCAGCGGGCGCCTGCTCGCGAAAGCCGTCGGATTGTCGCCCACAAGGCTTCGGCGTCTCGCCCGCAACGCTACGCCGTCACACGTGCTCCCTGCCGCCGACACGTCGCGCCTCTACACTCCCGTCAAATGGCATCTTAGCTGCTTTATGGTAATTATGGCAAAGTTCCTAAATACCAGCGCGGCCAACTATTATCTCGAGGAGATTATTCGCCTCGCGCACGACCGGCTCATCCTGATTAGCCCGCTTTTGAAGTTGAATGACCGCATCAAAGAACTCCTCGAGGACAAGAACCGGCTGAAGATCGATATCCGTATCGTCTGCGGGAAAAACGAGCTCCAGCCCGAGGAGATCAACTGGCTGCGGTCGCTCAGTTTCATCCGCACCAGTTTCTGCAAAAATCTGCACGCCAAATGTTATCTCAACGAGGAATTCTGCATCCTGACGAGCCTGAACCTCTACGAATTTAACCAGGTAAATAACAACGAAATGGGGATCCTGATCTTACGCTCAGAAGATCCGGACCTCTTCGCGGGCGCGTCCGAAGAAGCCCAGCGGATCATGCGGGTGAGCGACGAAGTGCGGATGACTTTCGAAAAAGTGAAGCGCGTCACTGAGGACAACGCCCCGAGCGGCGAAGAGGAACACGACGGCGTCGGTAAGCTCAGCACCTCGCGGCTCGCGAAAAAGCTCGGGCTGAAGACCCAGGAACTGACCGACCACCTCGTGCAGCTCGGCGCCATCGAGATCAACGATGGCCATAAGCACATCACGCCACTCGGCCGCCGGCTCGGTGGCGAGTTGCGGGTCAGCGCGCGGTTTGGGCCGTATTTTCTCTGGCCGGAAGCCTTGCCCCTGGCGAAGGCCTAACGGAGGGACGTGCTTCCGCACGTCCGGGATCTTCCCCCGGCCAGTTCGCACACCCGACTGGACGCGCGGAAGCGCGTCGATTCGTTTAACCTTCCGCCGACTCTGGGACCGCTTTCTCGGCGGCCTGGAAACCGATCTTCGAATGCGTGCCGTCGCAAAACGGCTTCTCGCTCGAAGCGCCGCAGCGGCAGAGTGCCATCCGTTTCTCAACCGGATAGGAATTCCCATCCGCGTCCTTTATTTCCACCTCGCCCGTCACGATGTAAGGGCCATTCTTGATGATTTCGATTGTTACGTCAGCCATGCGCGCAGCATCGCATTCGCGAGCGAAAAAGAAACCGCCACCACTATCAGGACTGTCGCAATCTCTGTGAGGAAACCCGCGAAGTCTGGGAGCCGCCATTTTGTCTCTCCGGAAGACGGCGTCGCTCGCTGAATTGCCCGCCCGGATTAACTTCTGACCTCATGCCTGCCAAATCCGAACCGCCGGTCATCCGATTGCGCGATGTGGAAGCGGACGACCTTGGGATCTTTTTCGAACACCAGCAAGATCCCGTGGCCGTGGCGATGGTCGCATTCCATTCGCGCGATCGGGCCGAGTTCGCCCAGCATTGGGCGTCGCTGCTGGCCGACGAGACGATTCTGAAAAAGACGATTGTCGTCCTGTCCGCTGTCTCAGCGGATTCTCCCGCGCAGAATCAAGTCGCCGGGCACATCAGTAGTTGGGCATCGGACGGAAAGCGAGAAGTCGGCTACTGGCTCGACCGCGCCTTCTGGGGCCGCGGCGTCGCGACCGAAGCGCTCACCGCCTTCCTCCGCCTGGAACAGACCCGGCCGCTCTACGCCAGTGCGGCGAAGCACAACGCCGCCTCAATCCGAGTCCTGCAAAAATGCGGATTCACGATCTCCCGTTCCGCGCACGAGGCATTCGACGACGTCAACGCTTCGCGGGCTTGTCGTGTGTTGAAATTGTCATCTAAAGGCGACGGCTGTCGGGCCTAACGATTTGTAAAACTGAAGCGCAACGCATGGTGCAAGCGCGGCGGCAAGGCGGGCAGGTGGCGGCGCTCTATCAGGAAGGTGATGACGCCGGCCAGCTCTTTGTAGATGTAGTTGCGATTGACAGCGCCCTGGAGGTATTGCTCGCCGCTGCTCCCGCCCGTGCCGACCCGGGTGCCGATCATGCGCCGGACCATTTGCAGGTGGCGATAGCGGAAGGTGGCCAGTTGTTCGTCGATCTCGATGAGCGAGTTGAGCAGGGCAAAGGGCAACCGAAACATCGGCTCGTCGCGGTAGAGCATGATGAAGAGCGCGGCGCGCAGGGCGGTCGGCCGGAAGCCGCCCCAGCCGGTCTTGAAAAAGATGTCGTCGAACTTGCCGAGCAGGTCGGGTTTGTTGTCGCGCTCGGAGAGGCTCTGCTCGTAAAGAAGGCGGTAACGATGCCAGAAGGGGGAACGGCCCGGTTGCGCCGCCGAGTCGTCAGGCGGGTCCTCCCAGTCGCGCCAGAATTCCTCCTCGAAGAAGGGCATCCGCCCGAGCCAGTTCTCGACCATCCCGAGGATGCTGGGCTTTTGTTCGACCTCGGTGATCTCCGCGAAATCCTGCTGGTTGAAGCCGCCCAGCTCGGTGTGCTTGTAGTAGTCGGGGCGAAAACGGTTTTCCATTTTCAGGCCTAACGACGCCTCGATTTCGCGGAATTGTTTGCTCTGGAACCCGGAGGCGCCATGGAGCAGCTCGCGAAACTCGAGAAAATCGAGCGGCGTCATCGTTTCCAGGACGTCGACCTGGTGATTGAGCAGTTTCCAGATCTCGACTACCCGCTTGAGGCGATGCACGACCACGTTCATGTCGGGGCCGTCGTCGTCCGCCGCCGGCTTGCTCAGCACTTCGCCGCAGGCGGTGATCTCGTGCAGGATCTGTTTAAACCAGAGCTCGTAAGCCTGGTGGACGATGATGAAGAGCATCTCATCGTGCGCGAGCAGCTTGCCCTCCTGCAGGCTGAGCGGTTTTTGCAGGGCGAGAAGCCGATCGATCGCGAGATAGTCGCCGTAGTATTGCAACGGCTGCTCGTGATTGAAGGGGCACTCCATCGCGGCGAGTGTCGCGCATCGCGTGGGGCGGAGTCAATGCAGCTCCGGCGGACGGTATTGAGCACTGGATCCCGAAGGAGTTAGTCTAGCCGCGGAATCGCTCATCGATGCGATTGAGCTTTTCACCGAATAGGGGTTTGCCGGTAGACGCTTCGCTCTGCGCAACGCGGGACGCGTTCACGCTCGCTCGCAGATCAATCGAATGGCGAACGCAGACCCGTGTCACCTGCAGGACGACATTTATAGCGCGCGCGGAACCCACTGCGCTGGCCTAACGACGGCGCCGGCCGAAGGAGTAGCCGCGATGCGTCCGCCCGCCGCCGATGGCACGTTTGCCGCCCGCGCCTGATTCCGGCTCGAAGAGCACGGTGTAAATGTAGGGGAAACTCTCGAGCTTCAGTCGCGGGATTTTTTGCCCGATAAAGCGC
>DATMNS010000152.1:0-3727 GCA_035568735.1 Chthoniobacterales bacterium
GCGGGTAGCCCGGGGGGTGAGCGATGCCTAGCGTCACGGCGGCGGTAATCAATTCAGGCGTGTCGCCGACCACGACATCTCGCGCCGCGGTCAGAAAATAGAGCAAGGCCGTCGCTCCCACGATCGCCACCCCAATGCCGACGGTGAGCGCGTCATAGGAAAAAGAATGGTGGGGAAGCTCCGCGGTGGCGATCGCACTTCGATTCGGACTTTCCTCCCCGGAGACCTGCCCCATTCCTAAAATATCTTCACGCCTTCCGCGAGGGTGCGCTGCGCGTAAAGCTCGCTCAGTCGTTTTGTCATCGGGCCCACTTCGCCATTTCCAATGATGTTTCCGTCGATCCGAGTGACGCCGGCGAGTTCGCCCATCGTCCCGGTGCAGAAGACTTCGTCGGCCTGATAGGCATCCTCGGTCGTTAGGTAGATTTCGTGCTGCGGGATCTTTTCCGCGGTGCAAATCTCGAGCACCGTCGCGCGGGTGATTCCGGCCGGGCATGCCACCACCCGACTGGTCGCGATTTCGCCCTTTCGCACGAGAAAGACGTGGGTCGCATTCGTCTCCGCGATATGGCCGGCGAAGTCGAGCATGAGCGCGTCATCCGCGCCGGCATTGTTCGCCTCGATTTTCGCGAGGATGGAGTTGAGCAAATTGGCGTGGTGAATCCGCGGATCGAGCACGTCGGGCGGCGGCCGGCGCATCGTGCTCGTGATCAGCGTCAGGCCGCTCTTCGCATAGACCGGCGCCTTGTGCTCGGCGAGGATGATCAGGGTCGGGCCGCTCTGGTTGAGGCGCGGGTCCATCCCGGAAGTGATCTTCACTCCGCGGGTGAGCGTGAGGCGAATGTGCACGCCGTCGCGCATCTCGTTGGCGGCCAGGGTGCGCTTGATTTCGGCGATCATCTTTTTGTTAGGCGGGATCTCGGCAAAGCCGAGCGCGGTGGCGGAACGGTAGAGACGATCAAGGTGTTCGTGCAGCTTGAAGATACGGCCGTTGTAGAGGCGCAAGCCTTCCCAGACTGCATCGCCGCCCTGCACCGCGGAGTCGAAAGGACTCACGCCCGCCTCGTCGCGGTGCACGAGCCGGCCATTGATGTTTACCACCAGGTCGCGGTTCTTCTCGTTAAATTGTTGCAGCATTTCTTGACCGCGGATTACACAGATTTCGCGGATAACTCCAATCTTATCAGCGAAATCTGTGTAATCCGCGATTCAACGGAGGCGGTGTTGATAGAGCTGTTCATAGCAGGCGCGGCAGCGCGCTTCGATCTCACGCAGACGCTCTGGCACTTCTGCCGACCGCGGGCGATAAGGCTCGAACCCAGTCGATTTTGCCACTTCGCCGTACCAATGTTTCGCCCAAATTCCGTCGGTCGCGCGCAAACCCGGCGGCCAGGCAAGCATCGCCGGATCGAACTCGACCGCGACCGCTGCGCAAAGAAGCCGCAGGACGCGCTCCGGATTTTGCAGGACATCCCGCGCGTCGATCACCGGCGGCACCGCACTCGACCGCGCCCGCACCCAATCGAAAATCTCGGCCTGTTGCACGAACCCAATATCCTCCAGCGTCGGGTCGTCGTTTTTTTTGATGTAAGAAGCGATCACTTCCGCCGGATCGCGAATCAGAAAGCAGTTCGTCAGGTCAGCGAGCCAGTCGCGCTCGATTTCGGGCAGAAGATGATGCGTCATCTGCTTTTGGTAGTAGATCCGCTTGCTCCCCGGCGTGTCTCTCGTTAGGCGGACGGTGACCTCCCTCCAATCGGTCTCCCCGGCCGCGATCACCTCCTCCGCCACCGGATGCTTTTTCCCCGTCGCCTTGAGATAGAACGCGTAGAGCGGCTCATCGACTACCGCCGTATCGGTCCGATTACCCCACGATCGCATCATCGCGGTTGAAATATTGCGCGGCCCGGACCACATCGCGATGCGCAGAAGCTGTATCATGTTAACCAGGCGCTTACTTAGAGGCCAGCAACGAACTGCGCCATGCGCTGGCGCATCTTTTCGTCCGGCAAACGGCCGACACCGGCGCCCATGTTGTCCTCCAGATGCCTGACATTCCCCGTCGCAGGAATCGCGCAGGTGACCGCGGCATTTGCCAGGATCCACTTGAGAAGAAACTGCGCCCATGATTTGCAATCGAACTCCGCCGCCCACTCGGGCAATGGCTTGCTCCGGACGCGAGCAAAGAGGTCGCCGCTGGCAAACGGACGGTTGATCAGCACCGCCACCCCCCGGTCACGCGCCAGCGGGAGGAGCCTTTCGTCCGCGGCGCGATCGATGATCGAGTAATTGATCTGGAGAAAGTCGAGTTTCTCGCGGCGCAGAATTTTCTCCACCTCCGGGAACGCGGAATCGACGTAATGCGTGACCCCGAGATAGCGGATACGCCCTTGCTCTTTCCAGGCGCGGATGGTCGCGAGTTGCGTGTCGACGTCGACCAGGTTGTGGACCTGCATGAGGTCGAGCCGCGCGGTGCGCAGACGCTGGAGGGAGCGCTCCATCGATTCCTGCCCGGCGGCTTTCCCGCTCGTCCAAACCTTGGTCGCGAGAAAGACCTGCTCGCGCAGCTTGAGCTCGCTCGTCAGGTCGCCGACCACGGCTTCGGCCCGGCCGTACATCGGCGAGCTGTCGATCACCTTGCCACCAAGCTGCACGAAGCGCGCCAGCACGTCCCGGAGCGGGCCGCGTTCGTTAGGCGAATCGCCCACGTCGAAGACCTGCCACGTTCCAAGACCCACGACCGGGATTGTCTCGCGGCTGGAAGGAATCGCGCGCCTCAACATTTCGTTAGTCGGTTCCGCGGCTGTCATCGGCCAGGGAAGGAGCGTCGCGGCCGCCGCGCCCCCGAGCACGCACGCCGCCTGCCGGCGGGTGACTTTGGAAGATGGATCGGACACTGGGAAAAACTTGGCGCACGTTTCCCTGTCCCGCTAATCTGCGTCGCCCAAGAAGTGGAAACGTTCACTTTTCGCCAATAATCGCTTGTCCCGATTCGGGATCGTAACCTACCGTGCGCTCGGATCGCTTTTGTATGCCTGATCGCGACGAGACTTTCAAAGGGCAAACGCCATCGTCGAATTCGATGGACTCGCTTCCAGTCACACTGCGGGTGAACGGCAAGACATACGACCTGCGGATCGACCCGCGGACCACCCTGCTCGATTGCCTGCGCGAGCATCTGCATCTCACCGGCTCAAAAAAAGGGTGCGACCACGGCCAGTGCGGCGCCTGCACGGTGCACATCAACGGCCGGCGGGTGAATTCCTGTCTCTGCTTCGCTGTCATGCAGGAGGGCGCAGAGATCACCACGATCGAGGGCATCGGTCAACCGGAGGACCTGCACCCGGTGCAGGCGGCCTTCCTGGCTTGCGACGCCTACCAATGTGGCTACTGCACCTCGGGACAGATCATGTCGGCAGTGGCGCTTTTGCGGGAGCCGTGCGGAGCGGACGACGCCGAGGTGAAGGAATTCATGAGCGGCAACATTTGTCGTTGCGGCGCTTATCCGAACATTGTCGCAGCGATTCAGACTGTGCGGCAAGACACGACGGAGAAAAGCGGATGAAAGCTTTCGCACTCACGCGGGCCGGCGACAGCGCACAGGCGATCGCGGCGGCGGCGCAAGCGAGCACCGCGCAACAGGGCGCGGAGATTCGCTTTATCGGCGGCGGCACGACCCTGATCGATCTGATGAAGTTGAACGTCGAACAGCCGACGACGCTGATCG
>DATMNS010000153.1:0-4856 GCA_035568735.1 Chthoniobacterales bacterium
TGAGAACAAGGTCGTGGGCGGCAACATCCCGAAGGAATACATTCCGGCCTGCAAGAAGGGCATCGAGGAAGCAATGCTCAATGGCGTCATCGGCGGTTACCAGGTGATCGACGCCAACGTCGATATTGTCGATGGCTCGTATCACGACGTTGATTCGAACGAAATGGCGTTCAAGCTGGCGGCGATTTTCGCCGTCAAGGACGCGTTCAAGAAGGCGAAGCCGATCCTGCTCGAGCCGATCATGAAGGTCGAAAACGCGACCCCGGAAGAATATCAGGGCGACATCATGGGCGACTTGAATCGCCGTCGCGGCAAAATCGCGAGCATCGAAGTGAAGGGCCACCTCACGATGGTGCAGGCCGAAGTGCCGCTCGCGGAAATGTTCGGCTACGCGACCGCGATCCGCTCGCTTTCCAAAGGCCGTTCGAGCTATTCGATGGAGCCGTCGCATTTCGAACAGGTCCCGCAGCAGCTCGTCGCGGCCGTGCTCGACCAGAAGGAGACGAAATAATATGGCCGACGCGCAGCGCATTCGCATTCGTTTGAAGGCATTCGACCATCGGATGCTCGACCAATCCGCCATCGATATCGTCGAGACGGCGAAGCGCACCGGCGCCCGGGTCGCAGGACCGATTCCGCTCCCCACTCTGATCGAGAAATTCACGGTCAACCGCTCCCCACACGTCGACAAAAAGTCGATGGACCAATTTGAGATTCGCACCCACAAGCGGCTCCTTGATATCATCGAGCCGACGGCCAAGACGGTGGACGAGTTGAAGAAACTCAACCTGCCAGCGGGCGTGGATATCACGATCAAAATTTAACGTTTCAGCCTCACCACTTTTGCCAGCGCACGACCATGAGCATCGGACTTTTAGGAAAAAAAATCGGCATGACCAGCGTCTACGACGCCGCGGGCAAGCTGCGTCCGGTGACCGTGATTGCGGCCGGGGATAACACGCTGCTCCGTCGCCTGACGACCGAGAACGATGGCTATTCGGCGATCCAGGTGGGATTCGATGGGCAGAAGGAGTCGCGGGTCACAAAGCCGTTGCTCGGCGGATTCGCGAAGGCAGGCTCCGAGCCGAAAAAGCTCGTGCGGGAATTCCGCCTCGCGCAGGACGCGCCGGAGGGCGAGATCAACCTCGCGGTGACGCAATTCCAGGCCGGGGATTGGGTCGATGTCGTGGGGAAATCGAAAGGCAAAGGTTTCCAGGGCGTGATGAAGAAGCACAATTTCCAGGGCCAGGGCGCGGCGCACGGATCGAAGACCCACCGACGCAACGGCGCGATCGGCAACCGCTCCACTCCCGGCCGCATCTGGAAAAACATGGGCATGCCGGGCCACATGGGTGACGAGCGCGTGACCGTCCAGAATCTGCAGGTTCTGCAGGTGCGTGAGGCGGACAAGATTATTTTGATCAGCGGCGCCGTTCCCGGCGCGAACGGCAGCTACGTTGTCGTCCGCCCCGCCTTGAAGAGAGCTGCTGCAACCGGGGCCAGTAAATGAGCGCGAAAGTCTTAACCGTGGCCGCCGCGAAAGAGGCGAAAATCAACTTGATCGAAGGCGGTCGCGGCACCCAGGCGATGCACGACGCGGTCGTCGCAATGCGCGCGGCTCGCCGTTCCGGATCGGCCAACACGAAGACGAAAGCCGACGTCAATCTTTCCGGCGCCAAGCCGTGGCGGCAAAAAGGCACCGGACGGGCGCGCGCCGGTTACAAGTCGTCCGTCATCTGGCGTGGTGGTGGGGTCGTCTTTGGTCCGAAGCCGCGCGATTACACCAAGAAAGTTTCGAAGACGGTTCGCCGGCTCGCTTTTCAAAAAGCGCTCAGCGAGCGCATCACCGCCGGCGATGTCCTGACGGTTGATGCCTTCTCGGTCAAGGAACCGAAGACCAGGGCGTTCGTTAGTCTGGTCCATGGCCACACCGACGCGAAGAAGGTGCTGCTCATCTCGGACGCCTTCGAGGAAACCTTTTATCGTTCGGCGCGCAATGTAAAACCGGTCTTGCTCGCGACCGCGAGCGACGTGAACACCGAGCAACTGCTCGCCTTCGACAAGATCATCGTGACCGGCAAGGCGCTCGCGCAGCTGGCGGAGAGGACCACTCGCTCATGAACGAACCCTACGATTTAATCCAGACGGTGCAGTTGACGGAGAAGGCTTCGCTCCTGAGCGAAAAGCTCAACAAGTATGTCTTCCGCGTGAACCCGCGCGCGAACAAAATCCAGATCAAGAGAGCGATCGAGCTTCTCTTTAAGAAGCAGGTCGTGGACGTGAACACCTGCAATTATGCCGGCAAGAAGAAGCGCGAACGGCGCGCTGATTTTGGCCGCAAGGCGCACTGGAAAAAAGCCATCGTGACCCTGAAGGAGGGCGAGAAGATCGATCTCGTCTAGTTGACTTATGGCACTCCGAAATTTTCGCCCGCTCACGCCGACGCTGCGCTTCACGTCGCTTCCCATGTTCCAGGAAGTGACCAAGAAGCAGTCGAAACCGGTCAAGAGCCTGACCGAGCCGAAGAAGCGCAGCGGTGGGCGCAACAACAAGGGCCGTCTCACTTCCCGGCACATCGGCGGTGGTCACAAACAGAAATATCGCAAAGTCGATTTCAAGCGCCGCAAACACGGCGTCGCGGCCGAGGTCACGGCGATCGAGTACGATCCGAACCGGACGGCGCGCATCGCGTTGCTCAAATACAGCGACGGAGTGCAGAGCTACATTCTCGCTCCCAACGGCCTCCAGGTCGGCGCGAGGGTGACGGCCGGAGCCGGCTCTCCACCCGACGTGGGCAACGCGCTCCCGCTCAGCGAGATTCCGTTAGGCGCGAATATTCACTGCATCGAAATCATGCCGGGCCGTGGCGGCCAGATCGCGCGCAGCGCCGGTCAGCAAGCGACGCTCAGTAACCGTGAAGGCGGCTATGCGCTGGTCAAACTCCCTTCTGGCGAAATCCGCCGTATCCACGAGAGCGCCTATGCGACCATCGGGCAGGTTGGCAACGTCGATCACATGAACGTCTCGAGCGGCAAAGCCGGCCGGACGCGCTGGCAGGGCCGGCGTCCGCATGTGCGCGGCATGGCCATGAACCCGATCGATCACCCGATGGGCGGCGGCCAGGGCAAGTCGAAGGGCGGCGGCGGCCGGCACCATCCGGTCAGCCCGTGGGGACAACTGGCGAAAGGCTTTAAGACGCGCGCGAAGCACAAAGCGAGCGATCGCTTTATTTTGGAAAGGAGAAAATCGAAGAAGAAGAGCTGAACGTGAATCGTCAGATCGTGAACCGTGAATCGGCGGGAAAGACCGCCGGTCGACGAATCTCGATTCACCAATCTCAAATCTCGATTTCAAACACATGGGCAGATCGTTAAAAAAAGGACCCTTTGTCGAGCCGCATCTCCTGGAAAAGATCGACAAGATGAACAGCTCGGGCGTCAAGAAACCGGTCAAAACCTGGTCGCGCCGCTCGATGGTGACCCCGGACTTTGTCGGGCACACATTCCTTGTTCATAACGGCAAAATCTTTCAATCCGTGTTCGTGACCGAAAATATGGTCGGCCACAAACTCGGCGAGTTCTCACCTACCCGAATCTTTAAGAAGCACGGGTCGCACACCGCGAAGGTGACGAAGTAGTTCAACTGATGGTTGCGGATTGAGACGATGGGATGAAAGTCTCCGCTCTCACTCCCCGGCTCGCAGTCGTGCTGGTGTGTCTGTGGTCAGCCTCCGGGCCGGCCGCAGGAAATAGTTCTTTGTCAGATTCCAATCTTGAAACCGCGGAAGCGAAAGTGACGGCGGAAACGTTGCTCTTGCAGAATGAAACCTTGCGCAAGCAACTTTCGCTTGACCGCGAAACGCAGAAGACGCTGACCGACAGTCTCGTCGTATCGAACGCGGAAGCGGAATTGTTTCGCCGGAAATATTCGGAGCTGCAATTGCGGATGGATGCGCTCGGGGTCGAGTCGGTCAGTAAAGACCGGGCAAAACTCGAGCAGCGTCTATTGCAAGCGGTCAGCGACCTGCAACTCCTGGAGAAGGAGAAGGACGCTTATCGCGAGCAGTTGCTGAAAATGAACGAGACGGTCTTCCGCTATGTGAAGAGCGCGCAGCAGGCCGACCCGGACGCGCGCATGGAAGTGGAGACGCAGTTGCGCACGACGAACCGGCTCATGGCCGCCCTGGGCGCGAATGCGCCTGACCAGAGCGAGGGGCGCGGCCTAATGGACGGCAAGGTGATCAGCGTGCGGGAAGAGTGGTCGTTAGTCGTGGGGAACCTCGGCGCGCAACATGGAGTGAAACTCGGGATGCCGCTGCGGGTGGTGCGGGCCGGGAAGACGATCGCGACCTTGCGGGTGGTGGACGTGCGCGAGAAGATCAGCGGCGCGGTCGTTCAGGAATTGGATTCGGAGAAGGTAAAAATAAGCGTAGGCGATCGCCTCCAGGTGGATGCGCGCCAAAATACTAGTTTAAAGTAAAATGCAAGTTAGCTCGACATATCGTTATGCGAAGATTTCGCCGTTCAAAGCGCGCGAGGTCACTCGCGCCATTCAGGGCCTGCCGGTTTCGGCCGCGCTCGATCTCGTCGCGTTCAGCCCGAAGAAGGCGGCGGCGTTGATCAGCAAGACCCTGAAGAGCGCGGTCGCCAATGCGGAAAACAACGCCAACCTGCGGGTCGATGGACTCGTGGTGAAGGAAGCGATCGTGGGCGAGGGCCCGACGATGAAGCGCATGATGACGCGCGCCCGCGGCAGCGGCAGCACGATCCGCAAACGGAGCAGCCATATTCGGATCGTCTTGACCGACGAAATCGAGATCAAGACGCGCGCGAAGAAAGCGAAGCAGGCCGGCGGCG
>DATMNS010000154.1:0-13858 GCA_035568735.1 Chthoniobacterales bacterium
AAACCGGAAACCAGCAGAACCGCCGCGGCGCAGAGAATCTTCTTCACCGTCCCAGCGTAAGCGCCCACCCGCCCGCCGAAAAGTCCAAAGCGCGCGCGCGGGCTGCCTTCGAATCAGTCTTGCTTTCGCCTGGGCGTAGTCGCGCGAGGGAATTACGAGGCCAAGGCCATGTTTATCGTTCCATCGACGCGGCCAATGCTAGTCCTTTTGCTAATTTTTGCTGCAATTAAGATAACCACTCGATGCCACAACGTTCCCTGGGTAAGTCTGTTTCCAGCTTTTCCCATCCGTCTGGAATTCTGCCGTTGTCGTGCGAAAACGTCGCGTCCGGGGAGCGGGTCGGCGCCAGGGTGGCGCGCCGGCTTGCGCTTTAGTTCGCCAGTTCTAATTTGCCCGCGTGAAAAAAATCGAGGCGATCATCAAGCCCTTCAAAATGGAGGACGTGAAGGAGGCCCTCGCTGAGATCGGAGTCGAAGGCATGACGGTGAGCGAAGTGAAGGGCTTCGGACGGCAGAAGGGGCACACCGAAATTTATCGCGGCAGCGAGTACACGGTCGATTTCCTGCCGAAGGTGAAACTCGAAATCGTGCTGACCGATGAGCTCGCCCAGCGCGCGGTGGGGGTCATTACCCTGGCGGCAAAAACCGGCAAGATTGGCGATGGTAAGGTCTTTGTCAGCGATGTCGAGCAGACCATTCGCATCCGGACCGATGAACGCGGGGCGGACGCAGTCTAGGCGCCGGGCGCACTTATTATTTCTCGCGCCGCATGAACGATTATCTCCTCTCCCTCCTGCTCGGCGTGATCGAGGGCCTGACGGAATTCCTGCCGGTCAGCTCGACCGCCCATCTGCGGATCTCAGAGGCGCTCTTCCGGATCGACCTCGGAAATGGCTTCTGGAAAATGTACAGCATCGTCATCCAACTGGGTGCGATCCTGGCTTTGGCTGCTTTCTTCTGGCGTCGCATCCTGAATTTTCTGCGCACTTTCCCGGACGGCGAACGGGGCGACCGGACACTCTTCACCCACCCGCTCAGCCTGGTCATGATCGCGTTTGTCGTGACGGCGATCCCTGCGTTTCTGCTCACCAAGTTGATCGGCAAGAATCTCGAAAACCTTCACGTCATGGCTTGGGCGCTGCTTATCGGCGGGATCGTGATGTGGCTGGTCGATTCGCTTTTCGTTAGGCCAAGCGTGCACCACATGGAGGAGGCAAATCTTCCGACCGCGATCTGGATCGGGGCGGTGCAGGTGCTCTCGGCGGTCTTCCCCGGGACGTCGCGCTCCATGTGCACGATCGCCGCCGGGCAGGTGGCGGGGATGTCGCGCGAGGCCGCGCTCGAGTTTTCCTTCTTTCTCTCCATCCCGACGATGTTTGTCGCGACCGGGTATGACCTGCTCAAGACGCTCAAGCCGCACCCGGGGACGGAAGCGCTCGCGCCGCTCGCCATGACGCCGCATCTCTGGATCGTGCTCGGGCTTGGGTTCCTGACCTCCTTCGTGGTGGCGCTCATGGTCGTCGCCTGGTTTCTCCACTGGGTGCGCCGGCATGGATTCACTCCTTTCGCCATCTACCGGATTGTGCTCGGCCTCGGCCTGCTCGCGGCGCTGAGCCGCGGGATGCTTGGCCACTGACTAAAAAGGGGTAAACTCTCCGCACCTTGCAAACCGAGACTGTTCTACCCGACCTCCAGAGCTGCGTGCTCTGCGAGGATGTGCGCTGCGAATTCAACGGCATGCAGACGCTTGTCGGCGTGCTCAACATCGTGCCGACGCCGAAGCTGCCGGTCAATTACCTGCGCCTTTGCATCTGGACGCGCTGGTGCAGTGGCGCAGGCCGGTTTCATCAACGCTCGAAAATCATCGGACCGGACGACACCCAAACGGTCGCGCAGGCGGAAGTCGATTTCGACCTGAAGGAAATGGAAGGCCATGCGACCAATGTCCATTATTTCGGCGGCGTGCAGTTCCAGCAGTTCGGTCTGCACCACGTCGAAATTTACCTGGGCGACGAGTTGCGCCTGCGTTTCCCGTTACCGGTGATCGAGGTCAAGCAAGCCTGACGCCCAAAGCTGCCGCCAAGGTGGGTGAGCCCGGTCCTCCTGACGAGGCGTAGAAAGAACGCCGCCGCCTTAGATCCGCCCCACGAGGACGAGAATTAGGACGATCAGCAGGACCAATCCGACTCCGCCGGTCGGATAGTAGCCCCAGCCGGTGCTATAGGGCCAGGCGGGAAACGCACCGATCAAAAGCAGGATCAAAATGATGAGAAGAATAGTCCGCATAGTTCAAGCCTAACGAAGTGTTACGTGTTTCCTTCAGGATCGTGTTGCAAAGCGGAACCGGCCTTCTTTTTTTGGGAAAAACAAAACCAACTTGCGCCCGCTGGTCGCCATCCTATCGTTCGGGCGCGATGGCCGACGACAACCCCGGAGCGTTGCCGGCGACTCGTCTTCAATTGGCTGCAACGCATGGCAAACACGATCCTCGTCGGCGCGCAGTGGGGCGATGAAGGCAAGGGCAAGATCATCGACGTGCTGACCGGCAAGGCCGACATCGTGGTCCGCAGCCAGGGCGGCAACAATGCCGGACACACCGTCATTCATGGCGCAAAGAAATTCGTCCTCCATCTCATTCCCTCCGGGATTCTGCGGCGCGGCAAGATCTGCGTCATCGGCAATGGCGTCGTGATCGACCCGGTCGCGCTCGTGAGCGAGATCGACGGGCTGCGCAAAGCGGGGATCAAGATCGGAAAAAATTTACTGATCAGCGACTGCGCCCATCTCGTGCTTCCGTATCATCGTGCGCTCGACGAACAGCGCGAGCTGCGCAAAGGCCACGCCAGGATTGGCACGACCAAGCGCGGGATCGGCCCGGCCTACGGCGACAAAGCCGCGCGCACCGGGCTGCGCATCGCCGACCTGATACAACCGGCTTTATTCTCGCAAAAACTTCGCGCCAAGATGCGCGAGAACAACAGCATCCTGAAAGCGCTCGGCGCCCGGCCGATTTCTTTTGCGAAGGTGAACGCCGAATTCCTGGCCGCGGGCGAACGCCTGCGGCCGTTCGTCGCCAACACGGTCGTCTACCTGCACAAGGCGTTGCTACAGGGAAAGGAAATTCTGTTTGAAGGTGCGCAAGGCACTTTCCTCGACATCGACCACGGCACATATCCCTATGTCACTTCGTCGAACACGACGGCGGGCGGCGCCTGCACCGGCACCGGCGTGGCGCCGCATCGCATGGACCGCGTGGTGGGTGTGATGAAAGCCTACACCACGCGCGTCGGGGAAGGGGCCTTGCCGACCGAGGACGCGACGATCGCCGGGATGCTGCATGAGATGGGACGGGAATTCGGCGCGACCACGGGGCGGGCGCGGCGTTGCGGATGGTTCGATGCCGTGGCCACGCGCTATGCGACGATGATCAACGGGATCGACGACCTCGCGATCACCAACCTCGACGGCCTCGACAGCGTGGACCCGATCAAAGTGTGTGTTGGCTATCGCCTCGACGGGAAAAAACTGAATGTCCCACCGAGCGACGCCGCGCAGTGGACACGTTGCCGGCCGGTCTACCTGCAGATGCCGGGCTGGAAACGATCCACCGAAAGAGCGAAGAACTTCTCCGATCTGCCTAACGAAGCGCAGAACTACGTCCGGCGGATCGCGGAACTGACCGGCGCCCGTCTTACGATGGTGAGCGTCGGCCCGGCGCGCGGCCAGACGCTGCATCTCTAGAATCATGGCCGCGCCGCACAAAGCGATCCCGCGCCATGTCGCCATCATCATGGATGGCAACGGCCGCTGGGCCAAAGAGCGCGGCCTGCCGCGGATCAAGGGACACGAGGAAGGCGCCAAAGCGGTCAAGGCCTGCGTCGAAGGCTGCGGTGAACTCAAGATCGAGTTCCTCACGCTCTATGCCTTTTCGGCCGAAAACTGGCGGCGCCCGAAAAGCGAAGTCGGTGCCCTGATGCGCTTGCTCGAGCAGTTCCTGAAGGAAAAAACTTCCGAGATGGCCGAGAACAACGTTCGCCTCCAGGCGATTGGTCGCCTGACGGATTTGCCAAAAGCCTGCCAGAAGCAACTGCACAAATCGATCGAGCAGACCGCCAAGAATAAAGGGCTGACCCTCATTCTCGCGCTCAGTTACGGCGGCCGGCTGGAGATCATCGACGGGATCAAGAGCCTGCTCCGCGCGATCGACCTCGGGCACATCGACCGCGCGATGATCGACGTCGAGATGTTCAGCAAACATCTCTACACCCGCTATTATCCCGATCCCGATTTGCTCA
The DNA here is from genome assembly GCA_035568735.1 of Chthoniobacterales bacterium. GTDB lineage: Bacteria > Verrucomicrobiota > Verrucomicrobiia > Chthoniobacterales > UBA10450 > Palsa-1392. The sequence goes on from DATMNS010000154.1 coordinate 4,295, forward strand.
TCCGCACCTCGGGCGAAATGCGAATTTCCAATTTCCTCCTCTGGCAGCTCTCCTACACCGAGATGTATGTCACGCCCAAACTCTGGCCCGACTTTGACAAGGAAGATCTCTTTGCGGCGGTCGAAGAGTTCGGCCGGCGCCAGCGCCGTTACGGCGCCCTGTAGTTGTACCCGGGGCGGTGACCTCGGACGGCCGCAGCGAAAGGAGAAGGCACGACACCGCGCCGCCGGGGTCGACGTCCCCGGTTAGAGGAACGCTTCCGCCACCGAGTCAGCGAGGAAACGGCCGGCGGGCGTCAGGACGTAGCGCTGCGCTCGCGCCTGCATCAATCCGAGCCTGATGAATTCCTCCACTTCGTTAGGCCGATCATCGACCCATTCCGCTGGAACACCCCGGCTCGTGCGCAGCGACAAGGCGACGGCTTCCGACCGCTTCATCTGCGGCGTCAGGATTTCGTCGCCGGTCGAAGCCGTTTCACCGGCGAGAACACGATCGGCATAAGCCCGATAATCCGAAATATTTTGCCAGCGCCGCAGCCCGACCGTCGACACCGCGCTCGGCCCGATTCCGAGATAATCGTGGCCGGTCCAGTAGGCGCGATTATGGACCGACTGGAAACCGGGGCGTGCGTAATTCGAAACTTCATACTGCTCATAACCTGCCTTGCCCAACAAATCCGTCGCTCTCGTGAAAAAGTCGGCGTCCGCTTCCGGGTCGGTCCGGAATTCGCCGCGCGCATGCCGCCGGAAAAAGTCGGTATCCTCTTCGTAGGTCAGGCAGTAGGCCGAAACATGATCCGGCCCGAGCGCGATCGCGCGCTGCAACGTCGCCTCCCACTGGGCAAGCGTCTGACCGGGCAACCCGAACATCAGGTCGATGTTCAGGTTTTTGAAGCCGCTCCGCCGCAGGAGGTCGAAAGACGCCTCCGCTTGCGCCGCGGAATGCTCGCGACCAAGCAGTTGCAGCAGTCCGTCATCGAACGATTGCACGCCGAGGCTGATCCGGTTGACGCCGTGGTCTCGCAAGAGACCCGCCTTGCGTTCCGAAACGCTGCCGGGATTCGCCTCGAACGTCCACTCCCGCAGCTCCGACAAATTAAGCTGCACCTGAAAGCCGCGGAACAACGCGTCAAGTTGCGCGGTCGTTAGGGCGGTCGGCGTCCCGCCGCCGAAAAAGATCGTTTCCGGGCGAAGAGTCGTTGTAGCCGCCGCCCTGTGGGCGGCGCGGGCCAGCGTTCCACCGTTCTCGTTAAGCTCCCGAGCCATCTCGTGCGTTTCGCGGAGCGAAGCGGCTACCGTAAGCTCCGCCAGGACCGCATCGCAAAACCGGGCCGCCTGGGCCGGATCGGCGCGCTCCTTGTAAAAGGCGCAGTAGGGACAAATCCGCGCGCAAAACGGGATATGCACATAAATATGCCGCGGCCCATCCGCCGCCGGAGGGTTGTCAATCGCCTTCCCACCCATAAAGTCCACCATCGCCGCACGCCTAATCCGCTCAATCGCTTTTCTCTTCGCCGGTGTCGGATGGTGCGCCGCCGCCTTCGCCCAGGGCCCTCCGCCGCCGGCTCCGCCCCCGCCTGGACCGACCCCCTCCATCGTCTATCGCGCTTCCAATCCGGCGGCCATCACGGACTATCGCACCAATCCGGAAGTCGTTAGGCGCATGACCGACGAGCTCGTCCTCGCGGTCACCCATCAGCCCGACATCGCGAGCGCCTGGCGCTCCCTGGTCAAGCCTAACGACCGGGTCGGAATCAAGATCTCGGCGGCGGGCGGGGAACTTTTCACCACCCATCGCGATATTGTGAACGCGATCGTCGACGGCCTGGTCGCGGCCGGACATCAACGCCAGGACATCATCGTCTGGGACAAATCGCTCGGTGGAATTAAGGAAGGCGGCTACACCCGCGGCGAAGGTTACCAATTGAAATCGATCCCGCCGCGCGATGGCTACGACCCCAAGGCGATCATCTCCGAGCCTTTTCTCGGCAACCTGATCTGGGGCGATTTTGAATACGTCGGCAACAAGGGCCAGGTGCCGCTGCTGAGCGACACCGCGAATACGAGCAGCCTCAGTCATTTTTCCAAAATCGTGGCGAACGAGGTCACGAAAATCATCAACCTGCCGGTCCTGAGCGACAGCGTGCGCAACGGCGTGGCCGGCTGTCTCTACAACGTCACCATTCCCAACATCGATAACTGGCGCCGCTTCGGCGTGCCGCCGGATTTCGGCGCCTCGAGCATCCCGGAGATTTATAACGATCCGCACATCGGACAAAAAGTGGTCCTCAACCTGATGGACGGATTGCTTGCCCAATACGCGGGCGGACCGCAGTCGCAGCCGGGCTATGCCTTCCCCTTTGCCACGCTTTACGCGAGCAAGGACCCGGTCGCGATCGATTCGATCGCCCTCCGGCAACTCGAGGAGTGGCGGAAGAAAGGAAAACTGCCGGCGATCAAGCGGATGGGCGCGCACGTCCTCATGGCGGACCAGCTGGGTTTGGGCAATGCGAATCCAGTGCAGATCCAAATCCGCGATGTCGGCCGGTGAAGGCGATTCTCCGATCGGTTTCGCGCTCGTTTTATCTGACCATTCGCTTCCTGCCGCGCCCGCTGCGGGAGCCGGTCAGCCTGGCCTACCTGCTGGCGCGAGCGACCGACACCATCGCGGACACGGCGGCGATCCCGGCGGCGACGCGCCTCACGACGTTGCTGGCTTTCGCCCGGGTCATCGCGGGCGAAAGCGACTTCGACGCAGTCGCGGAACCGCTGCGCGCTTTCGCCGCGCAACAGAGCGATCCGGCTGAGCACAAGTTGATTGAGAATCTCCGTGGCTGCATCGATTGGCTCGCGACGGTGAACCGAGCCGACCGCGACGACATTCGAAACGTTCTCCAAACGATCGTCCGGGGCCAGGAACTCGATGTCCGGAGATTTGGCGACCCCGCGGTCGTGACTTCCCTGCGCAGCGCGGCGGAACTCGACGAATACACTTTTCTCGTGGCCGGCTGCGTCGGTGATTTCTGGACGAAACTGGGTTTTCGGCACCTCCGGTCGTTCGCCAGTCGTTCGCCTAACGAGATGGCGAAACTCGGGATCGAGTATGGAAAAGGCCTGCAACTGATCAATGTCCTGCGCGATAGCGGCGCGGATGCAAAGTGCGGTCGCGGCTATTTGCCCTCCGATGAATTGGCCGGCCAGCCGGTGGCGGAGGTTTTCGCGCACTGGCTGGACCAGGCGGAGGAGCGCCTCGAGGCCGGGATTGACTACTGCTCCGCCCTCACGAATTGGCGAATGCGCTTTGCGACCGCGTTGCCAGCCTTGATCGGGGCGCGCACGCTCACCCTCCTGCGGCAAGCCGGGCCCGAAGCGCGAGCGCGGAAAATCAAAGTGGCACGAAAGACGGTCCGGCGGATCCTCGTCGCCAGTCTGGCGGCGGCCGCTTCCCCGACCGCCTTGCGCGCGCTCTTTCAACGGCTGCTCGAAGCACCTCGTTAGGCGGCGATCTCGCGGCGTACGGCGTGAGGAGATTTGTCTTCGCGCAGGCCGAGGAAGACCGGGGCGCGCAGCTTCCCGTCGCGCGTCCACTCGGCGAATTTCACCTGACAGACAAAGACCGGGTTAACCCAGCTGATTTTGCGCATCATGCCAGGTGTGATCCCCTGAGTCCATTGGCCGCCTGCCTTCGACGGGAGATCGGCAAACGGACAATCTTCCCGCGCTTCGCCCTGGAGCTTCCGGTGAAGTCTTGCGAGCCATTTCTCGTCGAAGCCAGTGCCCACCTTGCCGGCGAAAAGCAGTTTCTTCTTTTCGTAATAGCCGACCAGGAGCGCGCCAAAATGCTTCCGCGCGCCGGCCGGCGGCGTATAACCGCCGATGACGAATTCCTGTTCCCGCACGCACTTGAGCTTGATCCACGAGCCGCTCCGCCGGCCCGGCTCATAAACGGAATTTGCCCGCTTGCCGATGATGCCCTCGAGGCCGCGTCGCTGCACCTCGCGGAGGAGCGCGCCAGCATCGTCCCCCAGCTCGCCTGAGTAGCGGATCGGATCGCCGGCCGCGCTGCAAAGCTGCTGGAGCATTTCTTTCCGCGTCGTTAGGGGAAGAGCGGTCAGGTCTTTGCCGTCGAGCTGGAGGAGATCGAAGACGTAATAGTAAAGGGGCGCGGCGCGGCCTTCCATTTCCCGGGCCTGGAGGAGCTGAAAGGAGGACCGGCCCTCTTCATCGAGCGCCACCACTTCGCCATCGATCGCGCACTCCGCGCCGGGCAGGGCGGCGACCGCGACCGCGACCTCGTCAAATTTTTTCGTCAGGTCGTTTTCATTCCGCGAGATCAATTTGACTTTCGTGCCCTGCTTCAGCGCCAGGGCCCGGATGCCGTCGAACTTCAGCTCGTAAATCCAGTCGCCCGTCGCCGGGGGCGATTCGAGCAGCTTCGACTTCATCGGCGCGATGAAGCGCGGCTTCGCCGTCCGGAGTGAATCAATCGGCGACGTCGCGCCTTTTTTTTTATCGCCGCTCGCGTTGCGCGCGACGGCTTGCCGGACGCGCTCGCGGAAGCTTTCCTGTTCTCCTCGATCGTCACCGCGCCGCGATTTCCATTCCGCATCGCGATCCTTCGCGATTTGCTTCATCGTCCGGCCGGTCTTGACCGACTCGTCGTCGCGCTTCTTCGAGACCGGCTTGACGTCGGCATCGCTTTTCAGAAGGAGCCACTGGTTCTTTCCGTGTTCGCTCCGGGTGCGGATCAATGTCCAGTCTCCCTCCACTTTTTTCCCCTCGAGCACGAGATGAATGCGGCCTTCCGCGAGCGCCTCGAGCGGCTTCTCGCCGTGCACGTAATAGTTGCCGCGATCCCAGACCATCACCGTTCCGCCGCCATAATTGCCCGCGGGAATGACGCCCTCGAAATCTTCGTACTCGATCGGGTGATCCTCGACCTCGACTGCGAGATGCTTTTCGCCGCGCTTCCACGGCAGGCCTTTCGGCACCGCCCACGATTTCAAGACGCCATCCATCTCCAGCCGAAAGTCGTAATGCAGCCGACTCGCGTCATGTTTTTGAATGACGAAGCGCGACGCGCCGGCGACCCGTTTCGGTCGCGGCTTTTTTGCGCCGCGCGGCTCGGCGGTGACGGAGAAATTCCGCTTCTGTGTGTATTCAGTCAGACCCATCTGGACAACGCTTCCAGTAATAGACACGAAAACGCCATCGCAATCACGTGGGGTTGTGTTGGTTTATGACGCGCGGAAGTGCGTTCCTCCGCAGAGACTCACCGCGGCGAGTCCAAGCTCGGCGCAGGTGGCCGGGCTTCCGTTTATTGCAGTCCGCTAGTCCCACAGCTCGACCGCCACCGTCATCCCCGCCGCCAATTTGTCTCCCGGCGCCAGGCGCAGGAGCGCGTTCGCCCGGCTCAGGCCGAACAGCGCGTGCGATTCCTGCCGCCCGCTGATCCGGAAGGCGCCCTCGCGCAACTCCCCCCGCAGGTAGTGGGGACGGTCGCTGTCGTTCGTCACCTCGGCGGCAAGCCGCGCGGTCACGCGGCGCAGTCCGAAGTATTGTTCGGTTGCGCCCATCATTTTCCGCAAAGCTGGCCGGACGAATTTCAAAAAAGTGACGAAAGCCGAGACCGGGTTGCCGGGCAGACCAAAAATCGCGCAATCACCCACGCGGCCGAAAAGGAACGGCTTCCCCGGCTTGAGCGCCACCCGCCAGAGATCGATCTCCGCCCCGAGTGTTCGCAATGCCGGTTTGACCAGATCACGGTCGCCCACTGAGACGCCGCCGCTCACCAGGAGCGCGTCGGCTTCTAATCCGCGCCGAAGAATTTCCGTTAACCGTTCGAGCTTGTCGGGCGCATGCTCCACCATGGTGACTTTCGCGCCGGCGCCGACCGTTAGCGCGTGCAGCATGATCGAGTTGCTCTCGAAGATCTGCCCCGGTCGCGGGGTTTCGCCCGGCCGCGCCAGCTCATCACCAGTCGCGACAATCGTCACCCGCGGCACGGCACCGACAGCGATCTCGGCCATCCCCTGGGCCGCGAGCAAGCCCAGGGTTTGCGCCGCCAATGGCTCGCCGCGCGCCAGAATTTTCTGCCCCGCGGCCAAGTCGCATCCCCGGCGGCGGACGAATTCTCCCGGCTCCACGCCAACCTGCACGACGATCGTCTCCGCCTCCCGCGTCACGTCCTCCTGCATGACGACCGCGTCGGCTCCCGCGGGGAGCGGAGCGCCGGTGAAAATGCGAATGGCCTCGCCCGCCCCCATCGTTAGGCCGCGGTCCGCGCCGGCCGGTTGCTCGCCGATTACCTGCAACCTCGTGCCTGCGCGGCACGACTCCGCTTGCACGGCGTAACCATCCATCGCCGAATTGTCGAAAGCCGGCAGCGGGCGGAGGGCCAAAAGATCCTGCGCGGAGAAACGGCCTAACGACGCGAGCAAAGGAACGGTCGCCCCGGGGAGCGCCGTCACGCGGCCGAGGACGGCCGCGATGGCTTCCGCCTCGCTCGTCATCGCACCACCTGGTCGCCCACGGCCGGGTCGCCGTCGACGATGTCGGCCGCGATAAACGGTCTTTTCTGTTCCGGTGAGGCCCGCAAGTGTGCCATCCCGCCCGAGGCGTTGGTCGCCCGGAGTGCCGTCCCCGGCGCGGGCACGTAGAGGTTGGCAGCAAGATCGATCAAGACGAACTTTTTCTCCTCATCCACGACCGCGACTTCGCCTATAACCGCCGGCTTGGCGTGGGTCGCCGGGCCCGCCGTCGGTTGCGTTTTGGGAGCGCAACTTGCGCCGGCGAAGAGCAGGCAGGCGGCTGGGCCACCGCTCGTTAGGCAGAACAGGAGAATGAAGGCAGGAAGCCGCATGGGAAGGAGTGCAACAGGTTGACGAGCATGGAACGGTCCCGATATTCTCGCAACCTCGACGACCGAGGAGGTGAGGTGGCTGAGTGGTCGAAAGCAGCGCTTTGCTAAAGCGCCGTACCCCAAAAGGGTACCGAGGGTTCGAATCCCTCCCTCACCGTTTGTCCTTCCACCCGCGCGGGCGCGCTATCTGCCGTCCTTTTTTGCCGCGTGATATTTTTTCCGGATCTCGGCGATGTCGACCGTTGGCTTCGGGACCTGGATGCGGAGCGCTTCCAGCTTATCCGCGATGATCTGCGAGATGGCGAGGTTGCGAAACCATTTGTGGTCGGAGGGAATGACGTACCAAGGCGCGTGGGCCGTGCTGCATTTACTCAACACGTCCTCGTAGGCGCTCGCGTAGTCGTTCCAATATTCCCGGTCGGAGTAGTCCGCCTCGCTGATCTTCCACCAGCGCGATTTGTCGTCGAGCCGGTCCTTGAATCGCTTGAGCTGCTCCTCTTTGCTGATGTGAAGGAAGAATTTCAGAATGTGCGTGCCGCTCGTCACGAGGCGATGTTCGAAAGCGTTGATTTGCTCGTAGCGCTGCGACCAGAGCGATTTCGGAACGAGATCGCGCACGCGGACGACGATCACATCTTCGTAGTGCGAGCGGTTAAAGATGACGACCTCACCGCGCCGCGGCGTCTCCTGCTCGACGCGCCAGAGGAAATCGTGCGCTAACTCCTCCGCGCTCGGTTGCTTGAAGCTGGCGACGCGGCAGCCCTGCGGATTCATCGACCCGATGACGTGACGGATGACGCCGTCCTTGCCCCCGGCGTCGAGCGCCTGCAGGCAGATCAGGAGGGAACGTTTGTCTTCGGCGAAGAGCTGGAACTGCAGCTCGTCGATCCGCTTCTGGAGTCTTGCGACCTTGCGCGAGGCCGAGTGTTTGTCTTCGTCCTTGTCGGTCTGCTGCGGATCGAGTTTCTTCAGCCGAACGCGGCTCCCCGGTGAGACGCGAAATTCCCTTTCATAGTTCATCAACGATAAGTCAGCCTGGGCTTCTGCACTCTAGGTCACCAACGCTACCCACGCGAGAAGGCCGGCGATTGCGGCGAGGGTCACGGGCACGCCGAGGCGGGCAAAGTCGCGGAAGGAAATCTTGATCCCCAGTTCGCGCGCCTGCTGGACGACGATGATGTTCGAGACGCTGCCGATGATAAGCAGGCTGCCGCCAAAGCTGTTCGCGAGCGCGAGCACGTAAGCCGTCACAGGATTTGTCGCGTCCGTCACTTTCACCAGGAGGAGCACGGCCGCGGAGTTGTTAATCAAATTGGAAAGCGTCGCCGTGACCACGGCCAGGATGGAGGGGGATTGGAGATTCAGCCCTAAGTGCGCCAGGCATTGTACTGCGTGGTCGCCGTAGCCCGTGGCCTGAAATGCTCCCGTGACAACGAAGAGCCCCATGAATAACACCAGGATCGACCAATCGACCAGCTTGAGCACGTCTTCGGTGCGAAACTTCGGGCTCGCGAGATGAATCGCGGCCGCGGTCAGGGCGATGATTTCCTTCGGGATCCGGGTGAAAAAAAATGCGATGACCAACACGAGGATGATCAATCCTTTGATCGTGTGAGGGCGATCAAAAGGCTGCGCTTCCTGCTCCGCGTCGTCGGGCAGCGAGACGGCGCGCTTCAGGTGATGACGCGACATCGTCCAGATAATCGCGTAGGCGCAAACGAGAGCGAAGGCGACGGGCGCGATGCACCAAAGCACATACGACCCAAAATCCAGGCCGGCCACCTCCGCAATCAGCATGTTTTGCGGATTGCCAACGAAAGTGGCGGCCGCGCCAATGTTGCTCGCGATCGCGAGCGCGATGAGAAACGGAACGGGATTGATCTTGCGGCGGATCAGCGCCGTGGCCACGATCGGCGCGAAGACAAAACAGACGATGTCATGATTCAGAAAGGCCGACAGTCCCGCCGTCACCAGCATCAGGCTGAAAAGAAAACGCGCAGGCTGATCGAGCCGGGCGGCCATCGCATTTGCGACCAGTCCGAAAAAACCAGAGAGCCGCAGTTGCGCCGAGATCACGAAAAAGCCAAACAAGAGGAGGATGGTCGGCCAGTTGACGAGCCCGACCACGCTCGTGGTCGACATCCCGGAAAAGACGATGATCGCGATCGCACCAAGGAGCGCGATACCGGTGCGATTGAGTTTCAATCCCGGCACATGCCCGAGCGCGATGCCGAGATAAGTCAGCGCGAAGATCGCCACGATGGCCGTCGCGGCCGAGGAAGGAATGTCCATCATGCGTCCACCTGCGATCGGAGCTGCACATTTCCAGGGAAGTTTTTCATTCCCTCCTTACCAGGTGCCGTAGAACCCGAAATACCAAAGCGTGTGGTTGTCGCCCGCAACACTGTGGCCGGCGCTGAAGAGCAGGCTGAAATGATTATTCACATTGTAGGAGCCGCCGAAATTCAGCGCGGCAAACCCCTTATCATTGTTCGTGTCTGCTCCTTGCGCGAAAACTTCGCCGCCAAGCATGAGGTGTTTGCCAAAGGTACGCTGCACTAACCAACCGCCAAAAGGGTAATCACGCTGGCCCGGGGCGGGATTTACCACCGCGCCGCCGCCGCCATAAGTCGTCCACGGGCCCCAGCTTTTCTGCACCCACAAAGGCAGGCGAAACCACGCCCGTCCGTTGCCCAGTCCGCG
>DATMNS010000155.1:0-3902 GCA_035568735.1 Chthoniobacterales bacterium
GATGTTTCATCTCTTCACCCACGCGGCCTTCAAGGCGCTCCTCTTCCTCGGCGCCGGCTCGATTATTTACATGCTGCATCACGAACAGGACATCTGGCGCATGGGCGGACTCGCAAAGCGGTTGCCGATCACATTCCTCACTTTTCTCGTCGGCACGCTCGCGCTTATCGGTTTCCCCGGCTTCAGCGGCTTCTTCAGCAAAGACGCCATCCTCGCTCTCGCCTACGAACGCAACCTGCCGATCTTCGTATTCGCCACTTTCACCGCGCTGCTCACCGCCTTTTACATGACACGACTGATGGTGGTCGCATTTTTCGGCAATGCGCGCAGCCCGCACGCCGCCCGCGGCGCAGAATCTCCCCTTGTCATGACGCTCCCCCTCATTCTCCTCAGTGTCCCGGCGGCGATCGGCGGGTTTGGTTTTTTTGCCCGGAATTTCCTCAGCCTGCCTAACGAGTCGAAACCGGTCGCCGCCGTCCCCGTGATCGCCTTTCTCGCGCTCCTCATCGGGGTTGTCAGCGCGCTCCTCCTTTATCGCAACCGCACCACCGAGCCGGTCGAGATCGAACTGTTCCGGAACCGATTTTATTTCGATGAACTTTACGCCGCGCTCATCAGGGCGACGCAGGGCTTGCTCGCGGCCATCGCCGCGTTCGTCGATCGCTGGATTCTCGACGGCGCAATCGTGCGCGGGTTGAGCGGCGGAATCTGGGGCGGCGGATTTCTGCTCCGGTTGCTCCAGGTCGGCAACCTGCAGGCTTACGGTTTTCTCTTCGGGCTCGGGATCATCGGACTCATCTACTTCACCGTTTTCCACTGATGCTGCTCTTCATCGTCTTCGCGCCGCTGGTCACAGCACTGCTTATTCTCCTCGGCGCACCGGCGCGGCTGACCGCCCTGCTCGGTGCGGCAGCGACGGTGGGGACGACTCTGGCCGGCCTTTTTCTTTTCGACCCGGTGCGCGCCGGGTTCCAGTTTGTCAGTTCGTTTCCGATCAGCGCAAGCTGGCGGCTCCAGTTCTTGTTAGGCGCCGACGGGCTCAGCCTGCTCATGCTTTTCCTCGCCGCGCTTGTCCTCCTTTGCGCCGTCTGGTTTACCCCGCCGATCGAAAAATCCGAACGCCTGTTCTATGCCTGTCTCCTTTTTCTCGCGACCGGCGCGATCGGTGCCTTCGCTTCGCTCGATCTTTTTTTCTTCTACGCCTTTCATGAGCTTGCCTTGATCCCGACTTTTCTTTTGATCGGCATCTGGGGATCGGGCAACCGTTTCGCCGCGGCTTGGAAAGTAACGATCTATCTCGGTCTCGGCAGTTTCGTTTTGCTTCTCGGCTTGATCCTGCTCTACCGCAGCGCGCCGCCGGAATCGCGCAGCTTCGATCTGCGCGCGCTGCAGGCCGTGGCCGCCAATGGCGGGATTACCTTGCACGCGCAAAACCAGATCTTCTTTCTCCTGCTCATCGGGTTCGGCGTTTTGATTTCGCTTTTCCCGTTTCACACCTGGGCGCCCGAAGCCTACGCCTCCGCGCCCGCGCCGGCCGCCATGCTGCACGCCGGTGTCCTGAAGAAATTCGGCCTTTACGGGCTTCTCCGCGTCGCGCTGCCCTTGCTGCCCGATGGCGCGCACCACTGGAACACGCTGCTCGTCGTGCTCTTGCTGGGCAACATTATCTATGTCGGACTCGTCACCCTCGCGCAGAAGCGGCTCGATTGGATGCTCGGCTATTCGAGCGTGATGCACATGGGCTACATTTTTCTCGGGATCGCGAGCGCCAACGTGATCGGTCTGAATGGCGCCGCCGTGCTCATGTTCGCCCACGGCCTTTCGATCGCGCTGCTTTTCGCCCTGGCCGGAGAGATTCGCCGGCGCACCGGCACCCTGGTGCTGAGCGATCTTGGCGGGCTCGGCAAGGTCATGCCTTTCGCCGGCTTTGCCTTTGGGGTCGCGACTTTTGCCGCCATCGGCCTTCCCGGTTTCGCCAATTTTGCGGCGGAAGTGATGGTCTTCTTCGGCGCGTTTCGCGTCGGCGCGGACTGGCAGGGCTTCCACCTTTTGCAGGTCGCCACGTTGCTCGCGTTGTGGGGCGTGGTGATTTCCGCCGTCTACATGCTGCGCGCCTACCGGTCGATTTTTATGGGCGAAATAAACGATCGATGGAAAAACCTGCCCGATCTCGCGCGCACATTGCGTCTGCCGGTCATCCTGCTCGTCGCCGCCTCATTGCTCGTCGGCTTCCTGCCAAACACCGTCCTGCGCGTTCTGCGCCCGACCTTCCCCGCGCCGGTCGCCGCCACCCACCGATGATCCCGGCCCCTGATCTCGAAATTGCGGTTCTCGCCTTGGGATTGATCCTGCTGATGGTCGATGCCTTCGCCGGCCAAACCAATCGGCGCGGCGTTGCGCTCGCCGGAATTCTCGGTCTTCTCGTGGTGCTCGCGGCCAGCTTCTTTTTAAGTCCGCCCGCGCCGGCTGCGGCGAGCGGTTTCTGGAGTTTCTACACTGCGGATCCGCTCGCCATTTTCTTTAAACGCTTCGCGCTCGTGACGACAATTCTCGTTCTCGTGATGGCGATGGATTACGCTCCCGCGATTCGCATGGGCGTGCCCGCAGCGAATCCGCACGCCGGTCTCGGAGAGTTTTTCACCCTCCCGATTTTTACCTGCGCCGGCCTGATGTGGATGGCGTCCGCGATCGATTTCGTGATGATCTTCGTCTCGCTCGAGTTGGTCACGGTGTCGTTCTATGTGCTTGTGAGTTTTACCCGGCGAAATCCCGCGACGCTCGAGGCCGGAGTGAAATATCTGATCCTGAGCGCGCTTTCAACTGGCTTTCTCGTCTACGGCATCACCTGGATTTTTGGCGTGACGGGTGAGACCAACCTGACGCAGATCGGGACCGTTCTGGCCACGCAGGAGATCGACAAGATCCCGCTTCTGTTCGGCATCGCCCTTGTCCTTGTCGCGCTCGGTTTCAAAATCGCCGCGGTCCCTTTTCAAATTTGGGTGCCGGACGTTTATCAGGGGGCTCCGACACCGGTGACGGCCTTCCTTTCGGTCGGCTCGAAGGCCGCCGGCTTCGTCGTCCTGCTGCGCGTGCTCACGCCGTTGTTGATGCTCCCGCAAGTTGGCCGGCTGCTCGTCGGCGTCGCTGCTCTCACCCTGATCTACGGGAACTTCGCCGCCCTCCCGCAAACAAATTTGAAACGGCTGCTCGCCTACTCCAGCATCGCGCACGCCGGCTATCTGCTTATCGGCATTGTCACGTTGTCCGGGCCGGCGATCGCTTATTATCTGGTGGCGTATCTGCTCATGACGCTGCTTTGCTTCGCCGTGCTGGTCGTCGTCGGAAAGAGCGGCGGAAGCGATCAGATTGAGGATTACGCCGGCCTCGCAAAGCGCTCGCCCTTCCTTGCCTTCGCGATGTTGATCGGGATGATCTCCCTCGCCGGAGTTCCATTTACCGCCGGCTTCCTCGGAAAGTTTTTCATCTTCTACGCCGCCATCGGGCAGCACCAGACCATGCTCGTGGTGATCGGTGTGATCACAGTCGGCTGCGGGTTCTATTATTATCTGAAAGTGGTGCGCGCGATGTACTGGCTGACCCCGCCCGCCGATTCCCAGCCAGTGCCGTTGAGCCTGTTCTCGCGCCTCACGATGTCGCTCTTAATCGCGGCGATCTTTGTCCTGGGTGTTTATCCGCAGCCGATTTTGAATGCGCTGGACCAGCCGGCGGCGCGTGCCACCCTCTCGATGTCTCGTTAGGCGCGACGCTGTCGGGAACGCTCGCAATGTTCGGCCTGCGGCAACACTTCCTTCCTAGTGCACCGGACCAGATGTTTCGTGAGTGAGGATGATATACGTGAGTCACGTATATCATCAAATGCACGGTCGGAGCGCGAGGTCATC
>DATMNS010000156.1:0-7293 GCA_035568735.1 Chthoniobacterales bacterium
CGGTTCTCGGCTTCGTCCTCATGCTCACACAGGCCTTTTTCTACAACGCAATCTTCTTCACCTACCCGCTCGTCCTCCTGCGCTTCTACGCTGTGCCGGCGGCGAACGCAGGGCTTTACCTGCTGCCCTTCGCGCTCGGCAACGTCCTCGGGCCGGTCGTCATCGGACATTTCTTCGACACCGTCGGGCGCAAGCCGATGATTACACTTACTTACATTGTTTCCGGGCTACTCCTCGCGCTCACCGGCTGGCTCTTTCACGCCGGCCTGCTCGATGCCCGCACCCAGACAATTGCCTGGATGGTGATCTTCTTTATCGCTTCCGCCGCAGCCAGCTCCGCCTACCTCACGGTCAGCGAAATCTTCCCGCTGGAAGTGCGCGCGTTTGCGATCGCGGTCTTTTACGCCGTAGGGACGCTGGCCGGCGGAGTCGGCGCGCCGCTGCTCTTCGGCTGGATCATCGGTACCGGATCGAAGACGGCGCTCCTTATCGGCTATCTTGTCGGCGCGGCCTTGATGATCATCGGAGGCCTGACGGAAGCGTGGCTGGGCGTGGCGGCCGAGGGGCGTTCGCTCGAGAGTGTGGCTGCGCCGCTCTCCACGCGCGGATGAGCCAATCGCCAAAGGGAGGCATCCGCGGCGGAAGAATTGCCGGGCGAGGCTTGGTGCGTCCATTGACCTGCCGCAGCGGTAGACAAGCTTCTCCCCTTCGATCCGATTTCGTGGCGGCGAGTCGCCGGCACCAGCACGCGGGTCGCGTGCGCTCCCCGGAGTCTGAACGCAGGCTCTGACCGACTTCAACGTTGCACCGTACCAGCGCCGCCTAGCAGGCGAGATCGTGGCGCCGGCAAACTCCCGAGAGCAGTTCCCAAAGCGCGTTGAGCACGCGATCGGCGGCGGTCGTGACCGCGTCCGCATTCTCCGGCCGCACGTGCGAAGCGAGGAGGACTCTCTCCATCGCGGCGTGTTCGCGGTCGGCCTCGATGTGGACGGTGAAGTAGCGGTAACTTTCCGGGTCGTCGAAATAGTAGTGCCGGATTAGCCCGTCGATCTTCGACTCTGAGACCGCCGGTATCTGGCTTTCGTAGGCGTAAAGCGCGGCGAGACCAGCGGCGAGGTCACCCTCGCCACAAACGGAACGAAAAGTCGCGATCAAGTCCGTGGTTTCCGGCCAGGTCGCGGTGTCGTCGAGTTCGTTAGGCGAGACGCCGAGGGTGGCGGCGAAGTTCCGCCAGAGCTGCGGATGATTCGGGTCGCCCGCTTCCTCGTCGATCAGGTTGGCGAGCAACTGGCGGCGGGTCGGTTGATCGTCGCAGCGCGCATGCATGGCGGAGAGGTAGGTCGGAAAAGCGGCGACGTGTCGGTAATACTGGCAGGCATAGTCCGCCAGCGTTGCCTTGTGCAATTCACCCCGCGTCCAGGCGAGGTAAAACGGATGGGTCAGGAGGTGGCGGGCGGCGATTTGTTCGTCAAGGCGATCAAGATAGGCGTTCATGAGTTTGCAGAGCTTTTAGACGATCATCGCGCGGTTGGCAATCCGCCTGAGGCGGATCATTCGAATCTCCTCCCAACAAATATTGGCGGGTCAGAAGCAGATCGTGCCAAGTCGTGCGGAGCGGCCCCTTGGCCACGAAGCGCCGGGCCGAGGAGTAAACCGGTGGCGTCAGCGTCACGGTCTTGCCGAGAGACCGCAGCCGCCGCGAAAAATCGAGGTCTTCGAAAATCGGCAGGTCGCGGTAGCCGCGCGATTGTTCGAAAATATCGAGCCGCACGAAAATGGCCTGGTCGCCGAGGTGCCAGCCCCAGATACGATTACGCAGGCCGGCCAGCCGGCTGCTGAGCGCGAGAGTGGGCGAGGATGAACGATAACGCCGGGCGAATCCTCCGCCGAGGGCGTGGCGCCGATCGATCGCTTCGATAATTCTTGGGAGAGCGTTGGGAGGCAACCAGGTGTCCGCGTGCAGAAAAAGCAGAATGCGGCCGCGCGCCTGCCGGGCGCCAAGATTCATCTGCCGCGCGCGATGACGTTGCCCCGCCGGCACCACGCGACAACCCGCGGCTTCTGCGAGCACGACCGTCTGATCGTCGCTCGCGGCATCGACCACGATGATCTCGTGAGGCGAGCCGGCGATGCGTGCGAGGCATGCCGGCAGGACGGCGGCTTCATTCGCGACCGGAATGATGACCGAGATTTCAGGATGGTTGGTCACCGGCATTTTCACGGTGCGGCTACCGCGGGTTTCAATGTCCCAGCGGCGTCGTCATGTTCGTGCCCGGCGGCGGGGTGAACTCGAAAATCGTGGGATCGATCGCGGCGCGCGATTCATTCGCATACACGGTAACGATGTGGTCGCCGTTAGGCTGGGCCATCTCCGTGCGCTGCACCTGCAGATCGGCATTGAGCTGGATGGTGAACATCTGGAGGAGGCGCTTGAGCGACGGATTGCGCGGGGCGAGCTGGAGCTGGTAGCCGTTCGCCGTCGCGCTCCCCGTGATGTGGTAGCTGTTCTCGACGTTTTGCAGGTTGAGCGCCGCGGTCAGAGCGGCGACCCCGGCATCGAGCGGGGAATGTTTCCCTAACGAGTAATGTTCCGCCGACTGGAATTTCGGGTAGTAAATCCAGAGCTGTTGCCCGTCGCTTACCGTCAGGCTGGGCGAGTTGCCCTTGACCTCGCGGCGAAATTTGTCCGGGGCCGCGAACCAGACTTTGCCCGAGCTGTTGATCGGTTTGTTCATGAGGTGGACGGCTTTTTCCTCCTGGAAATCGGCCTGCACCTGGGGCGCGGCGGCGCGTTTTGCCCGGATGCGGCCGAGGAGCGCTTTCGTATCGGCGGGCGTGAGCGGAGCGGCCTGCGCGGCGCCGAGCGCGATCAGGAGCGAGAGGGGGAGCAAAGAGAGTTTGGAGACCATGTTTCTTGAGCAGGACTTCCGTCGCGCTGAGGTATTCGGAAAGAATGAATCAGGAAAGCAGGAAAGGAATCGGACATTCGCCATCCAAGTTCACGGCTGCAAGTTCTTCCTGCTCCTACCTTCCTGATTCGACGGTTTTCGGTTTGGCCGCGACGGCCGCGGGCAGGGTGAAAAAGATAGTGGCAAAGAGGCTCCAGGCGAGGCCGATCGCGCAGGCGATGCCGAGGCCGCTCAGCGTCGGATTATTGGCGAAGCCTAACGAACCGAAGCCGGCAATCGCGGTCAGGCCGGCGAGCGCGACCGGCTTCAGGACGCCGGCCACGTCATGCTCGATCTCGCGCGCTTTTTGCCAGACGAGCAGGACGTAGATGCCGTAATCGACGCCGATCGCGAGCACCAGCCGGAAGGCGAGCACGTTGAGCAGATTCAGCGGGATGTGTGCGAGCTTCATGGTTGCGATCATCGCGCCGATGGCGAGCGCGAGGGTCACGATTTGGATCAACCAGAGCCGCCAGTCGCGATAGAGGAAGGCGAGGAGCGAGGCGTCGAAAAAGGCCATCAGAACGCTGATCAAGATCAGTTGGCGATGCGACCACGGGATCAGGTCGGTAAGCGTGAAGCTCCATCCGGAGAGAATCAGCGGCACGCCCGCGACCGGCAGTTCGCGCTCCAGCATTTCCTTGTGGTTTTGCGTCTCGACCGGCTGGTTCGTGGTCACGAAGCCGACCGTCAGCAACGGATCGTGCGCGAAATAGCGATCGACCAGGAACCACCAACTGGACGTTTTTGGAAGCTGCTTGCGCCAATCGGGAATCGGCTCCGTGCCGCGCGCGACCGCCTCCAGTTGATCGAGCAGGGCAAAGCCGGCGACAAAAGTCGCGCGGCTGAATCCGTCCTGCGCGATCGCCTTCTCCAGGGCCTGGCGGGCTGCCGGAAAATCGATCGTGCGCAGCCGAAGACGATTTTGCTCCAGCAGGCGTGGCGAAAGAGCGAGCGCGGCCGGAGTCGAGAAACTCTTGATCGCCCCGGTCTTTTGCAGGTTGCGCCAATGCGCCTCGAGTTTTTGCCAGTCGGCGTGCAATTGCTCCTCGTTAGGCGCGCGGACGATCCCGATGACCGGCTCCCAGCGGACCGGCATCTTCGCCATGATCGTCTTCAGGGCAAAGCCGGCGTCGCTCGACTTCGGCTCCATCGAATGGGCGCTGGCGTCGAAGATCAACGGCGGTTTCGGCGCGACCGCGACCGCGAAAAGGAGGAGCAGAATCGGGAGCGCGATCCAGAGAATCAAACCCGGCGCGCGCAGCATGCGGCGCACGAAGAGCTTGACGAGGGCGAGGATCCAATCGTGCCGCGGAGGAACCGAGCGTTGCCCGGTGAAGAGAAAGAAAACGCTCGTCATGAAAAGGCCGGCTACGAGGATGCCGACCGCGATCAGAACGCCGAGCTGAGTGAAGCCGGCCGAGCCGGCGAGAAGAAGCGCGAGGAAGCCAACTGCAGTCGTGAGAGCGCCGAAGAAAATGGCGCGGCCAAGTTTGGCGACCGCTTCCTCGATCGCCGCCGGGTGCGTGCGGCCTTCGGTCCGGGCCTGTTGGTAGCGACCGAAAATCAGGATCGCAAAATCGACCCCGAGCCCGATCAGGATCGCGCACATCCCGATCGTCACCATGTTGAGCTCGCCGAAAATGAGGAGCCCGACGGCGAGGGCGACGAGGCAGCAGAGGAGGAGCGAAAATCCCATCCCGACGAGCGGGAGCCAGCGGCGGAAGCCAACAAAGAAGACGCCGCCGACAAGCAGGATCGAGCCCAGCAGGGTGACGACGATGTCGTGCCGCATGCTCAGTGAAATCTCCGCGACGTAGGCGGAACGGCCGGTGACCAGGACCTGGAGCGGCGCTTCGCCCTCCCAGCCCTGACTGGCCGTGGCGCGGAACGCGTTCACTTTTTTCATCAATGCCTGGCAATCGAAGGCACTGATCGACGGCTGGTTGGTGACCGCGAGAAAGATGCGCGTGGTCCGGTCGGGCGAGGCGAGCGGTTGCCCTTGCTGGAGCGCGTCGTTGCCCGCGAAGGGTTTGAGCGCGGGGGTGATGATGCCTAACGGATCGAGGGACAGCTCAAAATCCGTTCGGGGCGAGCCGGCCTCGATCTCCTGGCGCAGCCGGCTGAGCCGCGTCGCTATTCTGGCCGGCTGGAGGATGGCGACGGTCTCCTCGAAAGCGCGCGGCTCGAGATTGAGGAGCAGGGGAACGGCCAGCCCCTGCAGGTCGTGAATGGCTTCCGGCGTCTCGATCGGCGAACCACTCAAGACGCGCGTGCTCCAGGGCTGCTGGCGCAACCGTTCCGCGAAGATCGGCGCAAACTCCTCCAGCCGGTCGACGTCGTTAGGCTGGCTGACGAGCGCGAAAGTTAGCTCGCGCGTCTGCGCGAAATCGCGGTTGTAAACCTTCAGCCCCTGGACCGATTCGAATTTTCCAGGGAGGAGGTTGAGGACTTCGGTGTCGAGCGTCAGCCGGGTGATGAGAATAAAGAGACTGCTGGCCGCAAGGAGCGCGACCACGAGCCAGACGAGGCTGCGATGCTGCGTGACGAGGCGGGCGATGAACTTCGAATACGACATCAACGACCGCGCCGGTCAGAAGGCAAAGGTAAAGCGGTCGGGGCCGATGGTCTGGCGGATGAGCGGCTGGGTTTTTGCGCGGAGGAGCAGGGCGCGGAGCGAGACCCAGCCACGCAGGCGGGCGGGCGCCTCGTTAGGCTGGCCGGACCACGAACCGTGGGCGAGGGGACCGCTCACCCGCACGAACTTGTCGTCCTGGTGCACGGTCAAAAGGGTGACGCCGGGGCCCTTGCTGAAGGTGAGTTCAAAGTCGCCCTTCGTGGAATAACGAACCAGCACGTCGCCGATGAGCGACGTCTTCGGCCCGCGGTACTGGAGCTGACCGATCTTTGCCTGCCAATCCGCCTCCGGCTGGACGAACTGGTGGCGCAACGTCTGGCAGCTCGTTAGGCTGAAGAAGGCCGCGATCGCTCCGGCAAAAAGAAATGGCCGCATGATTCGTTAGGCAGCCGGACGCAGCGATTCCGGGTGGAGCACCCCGTCCTTTTTCGCGACGAGCGTGCGCCGCGGGCAGAGCGGGAAATATCGCTGCAGCCAGACGATGAAATAGAAGGCCGACATCCGCCAGCGGATCGCGAAACTGCCGCTGATGTTGCCGCCGAGGACGGCGTTCACCGCCGGCGGAATCTGGAGCACGTCCTGCGGGTAGAGAAAGACCTCGATGAATTCCCTCGAGTACCAGGCGTTGACGAAACGGAGATAACCTTGCATCACCCGGCGGAGCAGCCGCTCGTACTGGGCGAAAAGGCGCGATGCTCTGCGCGGATAATCGAGCACGATGTCGAGGGTGTCGGCGCACTGTTCGGCGCCGAGCAGCGCAAGAAAAACGCCGCTGCTGAAGACCGGGTCGATGAAACCGGCGGCGTCCCCCGCGAGCAGCCAACGGGCGCCCGTGAGGCGGGTTTGGCGATAGGAAAAATCCGCGCTCGCGTAGACGGGCGTGATACGCCGGGCGTGCGTCATGCGCCGGGCAAGAAACGGCTGCTCGGCCAGCGCTTCCCCGAGGAAGTCCTCCGGGGATTTTTTCGCCTGCTTGAAGAGCGCGGTGTCGAGCACGACCCCGATGCTCGCGCGATCTCGCGGGAGCGGGATATACCAGAACCAGCGATCCGCCGCGCGCAACTGGCGGGTTAGCGTGCCGTCGCGCCCTTCGTCAGCCTGCACGCCTTCGTAGTGGGCGAAGATCGAGATCTTCTGGAGGTGCGCGTAGGCTTCCTTGAGCTTGAAATGATTCCCGAGCACGGAATGGCGCCCGCTCGCGTCGATCACATAACGGGCGCTGATTTTTTCCGGCGCTGCCTCCTTGCCCTGCACCGTGAGCTCGGCGCGGTCGGCGAAAAACTCGACTCCTTTGACCGATGTTTGCTCGCGCACTTCGGCGCCGTTTTCCGCGGCGTGATCGAGCAGCACCTGGTCGAATTCCGCCCGCGGCACTTGATATGAGGTTTCGGTTTGCGAGCGGTAGCCGTCCTTGAAATAAAACTTCACTCCTTCATCCGAACAGGCGCTGGCCATTTCGCCGCCGTATTTCCGCATGAACCCGGCCCGCTCGAATTTCTCGTGCACCCCAAGACGGGTGAAGGTTTGCATGCTGATCGGGAGGAGTGATTCGCCGATGTGGAAGCGGGGAAACTTTTCCCGCTCGCAAACGATCACGCGCCGGCCGGCTCGCGCGAGGAGGGTCGCCGCGGTGCTCCCGGCGGGTCCACCACCGATGATCGCGACGTCGTAGATTGCGTCAGACATTCGGCGATCAAGTTAGCAAGC
>DATMNS010000157.1:0-9555 GCA_035568735.1 Chthoniobacterales bacterium
GAGCATCACCTTTTGCCCTTCATCGGCCGAGCCCACGTCGCTTATGTGCCCGACGGCCGGGTGATCGGCCTCTCGAAGGTCGCGCGGATCGTGGACGTGTTCGCGCGCCGTTTGCAGATCCAGGAACAACTGACTACGCAGGTGGCCGACGCGCTCATGCGCTCTCTTCATCCGTTAGGCGTGGCGGTCGTGATCGAGGCGAAGCATCTCTGCATGATGATGCGCGGGGTGGAGAAACAAAACTCGATCATGAAGACTTCCTGTCTCCTCGGTGTTTTCAAGGAGGACGCGCGCACTCGCAGCGAGTTCCTCGCCCTCCTCGGCCAGTAACAGCCAATGCTGTTAACGGTCAGCAAGCGACTCGAGTTTTCCGCGTCGCGTCGGCTTTCTCTTTCCGGTCGGTCGGAAGCGGAAAATTTGGCGGCGTTTGGCCCTGAAACCGCCTCTCGCTACGGCACCGGTCGCAACTACGCGGCCTATTTTGTCTTCACCGGTGAGGTTAACGCAACGACCGGGATGCTGGTCAACATCAGCGAAATCAAAGCCCGGGTGGAGGAAGTCCTGCATGCGCGGTTTGACCACAAGTTCTTGAATGAAGATCACCCGGTCTTCCGCGAACTGCTGCCGACTGCGGAGAACATCGCGCGTCAGCTCTTCGTCGAAGTCGCGCCGCTCTTTGCTGATCTCGAGGCCAGGCTCGTCGCGTGTCATCTGGTCGAGGCCCCCGAGCGGAGCGCGACCGTTTACGCCGATCGATTGAGCGAGGAAAACCACTGGCTCGAATTTTCCGCGGCCCGCCAGACCATGTCGCCGCATTTAAGCGCGACCGAGAATGACGCCCTCTTTGGGACGGCGGCGGCGCCGCACGGCCACGGACATCATTACCGTGCGCGTTTTACCTTTCGCCACGGTCCGCCTAACGATGCGCCTGGAGGGACGGGCGCCGTCCCGTCCCCGTTTCGATCCGGGCACGTCGCTCCATCTCCCGGCGAGATCGCACGATGCCTCGCCTCGCTCGCGGCGGAACTCGATCACAAGAACCTGAACCACGACGTCGCTGGCCTAACGAACAGGCCGAAGACGACGGAAAGCATCGCCCAATACCTGCACGCGCGGGTCGCCGCCGTGCTGCCCGTGCATCGTGTTCGCCTGCACGAGCGCGAGGATTTTTTTGCCGAATATTGGGAGAGCGGGGATTACTTCCTCGGGATGCAGCGTCCCTTCAGTGCGGCCCATCGCCTGCATGCCCCCGGCCTCTCGGCGGCGGAGAATTTTTCGCTCTACGGCAAATGCAACAACCCGCGTGGCCATGGTCACCGCTACCTCACAGAGGCGACAATCGGCGGGCGCTACGACGAACGCAGCGGGACGCTTTACAGTTTTTCCGCGTTCCGCGACGGGATCGAGCGGGCGCTCCGTCCGTGGCGGGATAAACATCTCGATCTCGAGACGGAGGAATTTCGAGAAAAACCCTCGACCGGTGAAAACATCGTCCGCGCCCTCTGGCCAAAGTTTAACGGCCAGCTCAATGATCGGCTCATTCGCCTGCGGCTCTGGGAAACGCCGAACAATCGCTTCACGCTGCGCCGTTAGGCCTGCGTCGCCTCGCCGGGCACGGCTTGTTCCGCTCCCCGGCTTCGCCTAGCCTTGCTCATGGCGAAGGTGGGAACGGACAAGCTATCTGGTGGAACGTTTCGCGGACACCGTCTTTATCCTGGCCTTGCTTTTGATGGTCGCGGTCTGCGCGTTGGTGACCTTCGCCATCGCCGTCAACACATGACTTCCAGGCCGTGCGGTTCTTTATTGTCAGAGGGACGCTTATGACCGCCGCACAATTTCGCCGCCTCGCCCTCGGCCTGCCTGACGTCGTGGAAAGTTCGCACCTAGCGCATCCGGATTTCCGTGTCCGGAACAGGATCTTCGCCACCCTCGGCTATCCCGATCCACGCTACGGGATGGTTAAGCTGACTCCCGGACAACAGGAAGAACTGCTCCGCGCCGCGCCGGAAATATTTGGCCCGGCCGCGGGCGCCTGGGGCCGGAGTGGGAGCACGGTGGTGCTCCTCTCCGCCGCCCGGGTGGCCAGGCTCGCTCCCATCCTCCGGCGTGCCTGGGAAAACGTCGCCGCCCGGAAGTAGCCAGCGAACCGCCCGCGATCCAATCCTGGAGGGACGGGCTCTGTCCCGTCCGTGTTTCTTTGGTTTGTCAGAAACGGGGACGACACAGAGGTCGTCCCTCCAAACGTCGTTAGGCCGCGGCCAATCGCATCCGATGCCGCCCCTCCGCGAGGACGAGCGCAACCACGCTGAGGACTGCGTAGGTGAGCATCGTTCTCGTGCTCCCGCTCCCGTAAAAGCCGGCGAAATCCAGCCATGGATTCGCTCCGCGATCGTTCACCACCAGATACCAGAAACTGAGGAAGACGACAATGAAGGTCTTGGCGTTGACCGTGATTACGCCTAACGAAGTGGCCGTCGCCGCGACGAACGCGATCCCGACGAGGAGCGCGCCGAGCGGCTGCGCGCCGTGCGTCGCCACGCGCGCGAGCGGACCCGCGCAGAGAAAAAGACTGAGGAGCGCGGTCGACCCGAGCTTCCACCAAACGAAATTTTCGCGCAGGCGCGGCGTGGCCCGCAGCATCGCGATTGTGTTCGCCCGCGCGTCGCGCGTGGCCACATCCG
Organism: Chthoniobacterales bacterium; assembly: GCA_035568735.1. Classification (GTDB taxonomy): domain Bacteria; phylum Verrucomicrobiota; class Verrucomicrobiia; order Chthoniobacterales; family UBA10450; genus Palsa-1392. The sequence goes on from DATMNS010000157.1 coordinate 2,682, forward strand.
AGACAACGATCGCCAGCGTTGCGAAGACGCCCGGCATCAGACCCGCGAGAGGTGCGCTCGTGGCCGCGATCGTGATCACGACGAATGCGATAAGCACGAGCGGATAAAGTGTGAGCGTGAGCACGGCGTCGCTCCACATCGCCGCGACGAGCGAACCCCGGCGCGCCGGGCGCAGCAATTGCGCGACGATTCGCCGGCTCGCCGGTTTGAACAAATTCTGCACTCGCCCGATCCAATTGCGTTGCGATTTCTCCGCCGTCTGCTTCGTGCGCGCCGGATCGAACCGATGGAAACAGAGCGCCGCCAGCGGCAGAAGGAGCAGCGGAGCCAGGGTCGAAAAGAGGCGCGGCAGCAGCCACTCGCGCGTCAAAGTCAGCCCGGAAAAAACGATCGGCGCCTTTTTCGGATCGAAGGGCGACGCGCCGATCGCGACCGAGTCGGTATGAAGCGTGCGTGTCAGCTGGTCGATCATGAATCCAAATCCGGTGAAATCGAAATAGCGCGCCCAATTAATGCCGTGGTGGCCGGCCTCGTTGCTCACGACCAGCCCGACGCCCGCCATCCAAAGGAAAAAATAGATGACGTCCCCCAGTTTCCCCGAGAGGAACCGGATCGACTCGAACAAAATCGCCACCGCCGAGACGAAGACGACCGCCGCCGGCGTGAGGAGCAGATATTGCTGGAGGAAAACGAGCGGCTCGATCCGTGCCTCGCCGCGCACGAGCAGCATCGCCATCGAGCTGAGCATGAATCCGCCGAGAAACGTGGTCAGAAACAAAACGTTGCCGAGAAATTTCCCAAACAGATATTCGCCCGATCGCATCGGGGTGGAAGCGGCCACCAGTCCGCAGCGCGAGACGACATCTTTGCCGATCGCGCTCGAGATCACATAGAAACCGAAGAGCCCGACAAAGATCATCCCGAGGGAAGCGGTCCCCATCCCGATCGCGCCCGAGTTGTAGATCGCGCGCTGTCCATTGATCTGGATGAGGGCTCGGCCGGTCGCGGGCGAGGGGATCCAGACATAGGCAAACGCGCTCAAAAGCAGGAAAACGACAACGGTCGAGACGCGCCGGAAGCGAACGAGAAAATCCACCCGCACGATGGCGGCGAGGCGGGTCAGGCGGCCACTCATCGCGCCGTCTCCTCGCCTGCCCCGAAGTTCATCAAATAGAGAAACGCGTCTTCCAACTCCGGTTCCACGGACGACGCGGCGATCGCCGGCTCCGGCCCAACGAAGCGGATATGAACGCCGTCGGCTTTGCGGATCGCGCTCGAAATTCTTAGGGTGGTGCGCAAGCGATCGAATTCCTCCGAAGAAAGCACGCTGCGCCACACCCTGCCCGCGCTGGCCTGGAGAAGGTTCTCAGGCGCGCCGACGGTGAGGAGCGCGCCTTCTTTCAACACTGCGATCTCGGTCGCAATCGATTCGATGTCCGAGACGATGTGGGTCGAAAGAATCACCAGTTTGCCGAAGCCGATCTCGGAAAGAACGTTGCGGAATCGGACCCGTTCCTCCGGGTCGAGCCCGGCCGTCGGTTCATCCACGATGAGGAGCGCGGGATCGTTGATCAGCGCCTGTGCGATCCCGAGGCGCTGCTTCATCCCACCGGAAAACCCGCCGACCGCGCGATTCGCGGATTGATGGAGGTTCACATTTTCGAGCATTTCCATCACGCGCTTTTTCGAGTTCACGCCCTTGAGCGCGGCGAAGTAGGTGAGGAATTCGATCGCGGTCAGATTTTCATAAACCCCGAAGTCCTGCGGCAGGTAGCCGAGCTTTCGTCGCACATCGTTAGGCCGCTTCGTCACATCGACGCCTTCGAACAAAATCCGGCCGCTCGTCGGCCGCGTGATCGTCGCGATCATCTGCATGAGCGTCGTCTTGCCCGCGCCGTTCGGACCGAGCAGCCCGATCACGCCCGATTTCAGGTCGAGCGAGACGTCGCGCACGCCGAACTGTCCGCCGCGGAACTGTTTCGAGACCGCCTCAATCTTCAGCATCGCACTTTCTTGGCGGGAAGAGCCCGTCCTGTCGAGCCGCGGTGCAAATTTCGGCCGTGCGCTCGGAGGCGCCGTCTCGTCGCTGACCCGCTTGCGTTTACCAGCCTGAAGTGGTTGCCGACCCGCCGTTTAGAATGAGGTGATTTCCAAATGACCCCATTCTGGTAGGACGAGAGCTTTCTTGTGATGGTACGAAGCTTGCAGCATTCAAGGCAAAAAATGTCTCGCCTAACTAAGATTGGTATAACCGTCGTCGCGATTGTGGCCGTGCTGCCGATCGTCGTCATCATCGTCGTCGTGCTGTTCGTCTGCATGCCGGAGTTCACGCCGCCGCAGGTGGCTCGTCGGGAAATACAGCTCGCGAATCACGGCAGTCTAATCATCGACGGAAAAGAGCGTGGTCGGAGCGAACACGGTTTTTCGCAGCGCGCCGGGTACCGTCCTCCGGGATCGGCCAAGATCGAATGGTTTGGGGAAGTGTCCGATGGAGTTGAACCGCGGGTTTATCAGGCCGGATCGCTGGTTGTGGTGATTGATCTTCCCTCGGCGCAACTCTACATCCGGACACACGCAGTCCATGCCGCAACGGAGGACGAGCGGGATCGCGAGGGCGGCGGTGTCAATCTTCATCATATCGTTAGGCCTAGGTTGGAGGAGAACTGGAAGAGTCTCGCCTTGATTTTCCCTAATGATATTGGCCCGTTCCCGATTTCCTATTACGCGGAAAAGAACGGTCTGACGACAGAGGAAGTCTCGCGGATCAACCAACTGGGAGGCAAACGCGAACGGAAGTATCCCACGACTTACATCCAAAGCTTCGATCCAGAGACGCGCGATTTGAAGTGCTCTTACCAGGTCGACAATAAGAGTTCATGGCCTTTGCATCTGCGACTATCGGCCGACGGGACACGTCTTGCCCTGATTGGAATCGGCGGGTCATCTCCCTGACACCCCCTCATCGGGTTAGGCCTATGGGCGTTCAGGGGGCCTTATTGGCAGGCTGGTGGTTGCCAAAGCTCCACCTTGCTTCCTTCGGAATCGGACCGCTAAGCAAAGCGCCGGAGGGGTAATTCTCTCCGGCGCTTTTTGCGTACTCGATCACGTCGGCGGCGTCCTGGCGGCTTCGATTACAGACCTGGTGCAAGCCCAATAAACTCCTTTGGAAAGGGTGCGCAATCTGGTGCGCTTGCTGGGCCGGGGGTCGCCGCACTGAGGCCTTTGCCATGACCGGCGGTCGCGGCACTGAGGCCCCTCCCACGTTAAGAAGTCCGCGGCTTGCAAAGAGCGGGCTGCGCCGGAAAGGTGGCGCCATGGACGAAATGGCGAAGATCGAGCGGGCGGTGGCGGCGGGGAAGCTGCTGCCATCCAGCGCCGCCAACATGCGGCGGACGCTGGAAAGCGCGACCTCGCCGATTGCGGTGTTGTCGATCGCGGAACTCGTTGAGGCCGGTGAATGGACGGAACTGAACGATCGTTTCTTTCGCGCGCTTGCTTTCGGCACCGGTGGCATTCGCGGCCGGACGATCGGCAAAATTGTGACCGGGGCTGAGCGCGGCTCGCCTAACGATCTCGGCCGGCCGGAATTTCCCTGCGTAGGTACGAACGCGATGAACTACGACAGCGTCGGACGCGCGACGCAGGGGCTGGTCGAATATTTGCGCGCGTGGTTTGCGCAGCAAAAACTGAGCGGCCGGCCGAAGCTGGTGATCGCGCACGACACGCGTTTTTTCTCGGCGGATTTTACGAAACTCGCGGCCGAGATCGCGGCGCAGAATGGTTGCGATGCCTGTATCTTCGACGGTCCGCGCTCGACCCCCGAACTCTCCTTCGCCGTGCGCTACTTGGGCGCGAGCGCGGGTGTCGTGGTTACCGCAAGCCACAACCCGCCGCACGACAACGGCTACAAAGTTTACTTCCGCGACGGCGCGCAGGTGGTCGAGCCGCACGCCAGCGGCATCATCGCCCGGGTGAACGCCGCCGGCGCGCCCGTGCCTAACGAACGACCCGGCGCGATTGTCCCTCTCGGGCGCGAGGTCGACGAAGCCTACATGGCACGGCTCGAGACGCTCGTGCTCGACCCGGCCCTGGTCCGGGCGCAACGCGATCTGCGCATCGTCTACACCCCGATCCATGGCACGGGCGCGGTCATCCTCCGTCCCATGCTCGAGCGGCTCGGGTTCACTTTCGACGTCGTGCCGGAACAGGATCAGTTCGACGGTCGCTTTCCGACGGTGCAATCGCCCAACCCGGAAAACGCCGAAGCGCTCAAACTCGGCGTCCAGCTGGCGCAGAAACGCAACGCCGATCTCGTGATCGCGACCGATCCGGATTGCGACCGGATGGGTGTCGCGGTGCGGAGCGGAAATGGTGAAATGAAGCTGCTGACCGGCAACCAGATCGGTGCCCTGATCGCCTATTACCGGGCGAAGGCGCTTTTTGGTCAAGGTGTGCTCACTCCGCAAAACGCCGGGCGCGGGGTGATCATCAAGACTTTCGTTACGACCGATCTGCAGAAAGCGATCGCGGAAAAATTTGGCCTGCGCTGTGTCGAAACGTTGACCGGTTTCAAATACATCGGCGCCAAACTCGAGAAATACGAACGCGCCGTGCCGCTGCCGGCTGGCAAAGATTATCGCGATCTGCCGGAAGCGGAAACGCGCCGGCTGCGGCTTGCGCACTCGGCTTTTTACATTTTTGGCGGCGAAGAAAGCTACGGCTACAGCGGGGCGGATTTCGTGCGGGACAAGGACGGCAACGGCGCGACGATCATGTTCTGCGAAGTCGCGGCCTACGCGAAATCGCTCGGCCTGACGGTCGACGCCTTGCTCGACCAGGTTTACGCGCAGGTCGGGTACTACCTTGAGAAGAACGGCGCGCTCACTTTCGAGGGCGCGGAGGGCGCGGCCAAAATCCAGCGGCTCCTCGCCACCTACGCGAGCGATCCACCTAACGAAATGCTGGGGAGCAAGGTGACGAGTATCCGGAATTTTGAGACCGACACGATCCGCGATGTCGAGGGGGATGAAATTCCGAAGGAGAAGATGCTCATCTTCGAATTGGCGGATCGCACGCGCGTGGCGGTCCGCGGTTCCGGCACGGAGCCCAAGATCAAGTATTATCTTTTCGCCCAGCGTCGCCGGGAAGGTGGGGAATTTACGCCGGCAGAGCTCGAGGCGATCAAACCGCAGGTCGAGAAAAAGCTTGAGGCGCTCTGGCAGTGGCTCCAGGAAGATGCTGCGTCGCGAACGTCGGGCTAGCGATTCCACCGGTCGCGCTCGATTGAGAAAGGACCCGTTCATCGTCATCCCGAGCGGAGCGCAGCGAAGTCGAGGGATCCCGTGGCGAAGGCTTTAAGGTAACACCGCGGGATCCCTCGACTGCGCTCGGGATGACCGCAGGGCCCACCACCCCGGAGTGCAATCAACCGATGGCAAATTTTCCATCCGCCACTCGACATCCAGCCGGACGCAGTGACAATTGGTCGTGAGCGAAATCAAACTGAACGGCGGCGAGATTACGATTCTGAAAACGCTTGGCCTGAGCGGAGGGACAATGGCGGGCGCGCAGTTGCTCGATCGGATGGAGGGATTGGAGGGTACGGAGTTTCTCGAAACCCTCACCGGCTTGATCGCGCTCGATTACGTGGTGGCGAACAAGGTCAACATTCGAGACATGGACTCGGTCAAGGCGGCCTCCTTTCGGGTCAACGCGGCCGTCGCCCGTGATTTGCGCGACGCCGTTTATCCGTCCCGCCAGGTCAAGCCAGAAGGACGACGCCGGCGGCGGTCCTGATTTTCGAGTGAGCGAAGAGTCGCGCATCGGGAAGTGGCTCGGGTTCTGGCCATGGCTGGCGGCGGTGCTTACCGGCGTGCTGACGGCGCTCTGTTTCGCGCCGTTTGAACAGACCTGGATTTGCTGGATCGCGCTCACGCCTCTGCTCGCGGCGGTCTGGTTTTCCGGTGAAGGAAGCAAGCGCCGCTGGTTGCGCGATCTCTTCCTCGGCTACGTCGCGGGAGTCGTTTTTTTCTGGGGCGTCTTTTACTGGCTCTACACCGTGACCGTGCCGGGGCTGATCCTCGTCGGGCTTTACATGGGGGTTTATTTTGGGCTTTGGAGCTGGCTCGCAGGACTCGTTAGGCCGGGTCCGCGAAGGGCGCAGGAGAAGCAGAAAGCGCCCAACGTCCAATCCGCCTCAGGCGGACCAGCGTCCAACGTTCAATTGAGAAATCCGCTGCCTAACGAGTCGCCGGAGACGCGCTCGCCCTGGCTCAACTCCTTTCGCAACCTCGGGCTCGCGCTCATTCTCGCCGCTGGCTGGACGAGCCTCGAATGGGTGCGGAGCTGGATGTTCAGTGGCTGGGGTTGGAACGGCCTCGGTGTCCCGTTGCACGACGTCTTGCCGATCATCCAGATCGCGGAGTTCACCGGTGTCGCCGGGCTTTCCTTCGTGGTCGCGTTTGCCAACGTCATCGGAGTCGCTACGGTGCGGCGCTTCACGATCGAGAGCAGGGTGCGCGTGCGACGGCCGCATTATGATTTTACTCTCACCCTGGCCGCGATCGTCGGCCTCTGCGGCTACGGCATCCGGCTTTTGCAGGTGCCGGCCGAGACGGAAGAGCTGCGCGTAGCCGCGGTCCAGGCCAATGTGCCGCGGGACGAAAAATTCGGCCGGGAGTTTCAGGCGAAAACGTTTGCCCAGTTTACCCGACTGACGCGCCTTGCTCTCGCCACTCAGCCGCCGCCGCAGTTGATCATCTGGCCCGAAAGCTCCACTCCCGGACCGGCGCTGCTCGACGAAGAAAATTACCGGTTTGTGATGGATCTGTCCGCTTCGATCAAGACCGACCTGCTCCTGGGCACGATCGACGCC
>DATMNS010000158.1:0-18432 GCA_035568735.1 Chthoniobacterales bacterium
GCTCGATGCCGTAGATCGCCCGGTTTAATTCCAGCGACTCCCGCGCCGGCAAGTCCCACCAGAGCGCGTTCTTCTGGCCCATCAGCAGGGAGAACTGCCGCTTCATCTCATCCTTGCGCTCCCACGGCGTGAAGCCCAGCACGGTCGCCTTGCCGCTCGTCGGATTCAGCAGGCCGGAGAGCATTTTCAACACCGTCGTCTTCCCCGCGCCGTTGGGGCCAAGGAACCCGACGAACTCCCCCTCCTCGATGCGGAAGCTCACACCGTCCGCCGCGCGCGTTTCGTCGTGCCGACGCCTCACGAGACCCTTGACCGCGCCCCAGAGCCCGCTCTCCTTGCGATAGGTCCGGTAGATTTTGGTTAGCCCGGAGGCTTCGATTGCCGGCACAACCGGGGCTGATTCAAGCGGCCGTCGGCCGCGTCTTCTCCGCTAACTTCTTCAGGAACGGCGTGACCTTCTCGACGAGTGCGTCGCTCGTCAGGCCATGCTTCTTCCGCAGGATCGGGATGGTCCCGTGCTCGATGAATTGATCGGGCCAACCAATCCGCACGACCGGGGTATTGATCAACTGGGTGTGCAGATGCTCCATCACAGCGCAACCGAAACCGTTATGCAGAACATGGTCCTCGATCGTGCAGAGCACCTGCACGCTGCGGGCGAAAAATTCGAGGGTGCCGGTGTCCAGCGGCTTGATCCAGCGCGGGTTGATCAGCGCCACCGAAACACCCAGCGCCTCCAACTTCTGGGCTGCTTCCTGCGCCAGCTCGAACATGTTGCCGAGGCCGAAGATCGCAACGTCCTTGCCGTGCTGCACCACTTCGGCTTTGCCGATCTCGAGCAATTTCGGAGTCGCCTTCGGCTTCGCGCCGGTGCCCGCGCCGCGCGGATAACGAACCGCAATCGGACCGGAATTGTAGTTCGCCATTGTCCAAAGCATGTCCACAAATTCGTCCTCATCCTTCGGCTGCATGTGGACGATGTTCGGGATGTGACGGAGATAGCCGATGTCAAAAACGCCATGGTGCGTCGGGCCGTCGTCTCCACTCAAGCCGGCGCGGTCCATGCAGAGTGCGACGTTCAGATTTTGCAGCGCGATGTCGTGAATGATCATGTCGTAGGCGCGTTGCATAAAGGTGGAATAGATGGTGAGAAACGGTTTCAGTCCCTGGGTCGCAAGGCCGCAGGCAAAGAGCGCGGCGTGCTCCTCCGCGATCCCGACGTCGTAGTAGCGGTCAGGGTGCTGCGCCTGGAAATAACCGAGACCCGTCCCGCTCGGCATCGCGCCGGTGATGGCCACGATCTTGCGATTGGTGTCGGCGAACTTGCCTAACGTCTTGCCCAGAATTTCCGAATAGGTCGGGGTCGCCGCCGTCGCGGTCTCCCCGGTCGCGGCGGTGAATTTTCCGAGTCCGTGGAATTTATCCGGCTTGGCGATGGCCGGCTCATAGCCTTTGCCCTTTTTCGTCAGGATATGGAGCAGGACCGGCTCGTCCTGGGTCTTCAGAAACTCGAAGGTTCGGGTGAGCAGGGGGATGTCGTGACCATCGATCGGGCCATAGTAACGGAGACCGAGTTCCTCAAAGATCACGCTCGGCACGAGCAGATTCTTGACGCCTTCCTCGACCTTGTGCGCCAGGTGGAGGATCCCCCGGCCGGCGATCGCCTTGATAAAACGTCCGGCTTTATCGTGCAGATGCGCATAGGTCGGGTTGGTCACGATGTTGTTCAGGTAAGCGGCGATCGCGCCGACGTTTTTCGCGATCGACCACTCATTGTCGTTCAGCACCACGATGAAACGTTTCGTCTGCGCCCGGACATTGTTCAGCGCCTCATAGCTGATGCCGCAGGTAAGCGCAGCGTCACCGGCCACGACCACGATGTTCTCATCCCCGCCTAACAAATCGCGCCCCACCGCCATGCCCAGGCCGGCCGACAAGGCGGTGCCGGCGTGACCTGCGCCATAGGAATCGTGCTCGCTCTCAGTGCGAAGGAGAAAACCGTTGAGTCCTTCGTATTGCCGCATCGTGTGAATGCGATCGAGCCGGCCGGTAAACATTTTGTGGACATAGCCTTGATGACTAACGTCGAAGACGAACCGATCGTGCGGGGTGGTGAAAACCCGGTGGAGTGCGATGGTCAACTCGACCACGCCGAGATTCGGCCCGAGATGGCCGCCGGTTTGGGAGAGGACCTTGATCAGTTCATCGCGCACTTCCTGCGCAAGCTGGGGGAGACTCTCCTCCGGCAATGCTTTCACGTCGGCCGGAGAATGAATCCCGGTCAACAAACGCACCGTTTCGGCAGGTGCCTCAGAAGAGACTGACGTCGACATTTTTTGGTTCTCCTTTTGGTTCAGGCTGGGCCGCGACGGACGCGGCTGGTGCAAATTCTTGTACGACTGGCTTCCCGGCGCTGTCGCGGGTAATGATTTCGATTCGTTGTTCAGCCGAGGCTAGGCGCTCCTGACAGACCTTGACCAGCTTCATCCCTTCCTCGTAGCGGACGATCAAATCCTCGAGCGGAAGGTCACCGGATTCCATCTGTTCTACGATTTCCTCGAGCCGTTTCATGGCCTGCTCGAAGTTCGCTGCGGGAGCGAGCTTCTTCACTTGGTTCGGCATAACGGCAAGAGAGCAATTAAGCATACAGGGACCAATTAAAAAGTCGGACTTGGAGGCCCCGAGGAGTGGCACAGCGGATGCTATAATTGCCATAACTGAGCCTCGTTAGACGATCCGATGACTTCTCTAAAGCGCATCCTTCTGATCGACCACCAGCCGCATCTGACTGCGGTCGTGGGATCGGCCCTTCAGGCGACCGGTCAATATTTGATCCGGCAGGAAGACCATTGCCGGCGCGCGCTGCACACGGCGCTTCATTTCCAGCCGGACCTGATTCTGCTCGACGCCGGGCCCGAACACCTCGAGCTCGATGAGATCGCACAACAGATTCACGCGAATACGGCGCTCCAGAACGTGCCGGTCGTTTGCCTAACGACTCTCTCGCCGGATGGCCAGATCGGATCGGTCGGATTTTTCGGCGGCTACAGCTTCGTGGCCAATTCGTTCCAGCTCGATGACATGGTGAATTGCATCGCGGAAATGCTGCGTGACGACCTGGCACTCGGCGCGTCTGCCTGACGCGCCGCGGTTTGCACCGAGAATCGGCAGCGACCCGCCCCCGAGCACTTGTCGATCCTAGCCCTTGTAGGATCGCGATCGTCCGGCAAACTTCCTCCCATGCTTACGCCCACTTCCGTCAGGGACGCTTTGCACAGCACCGAGCCGATCGGGAGAGTGCTGGTGCAGGGATGGGTCCGCACTCGGCGCGATTCGAAGGATTTTTCCTTCATCGAACTGAACGATGGCTCCAGCCTGCGGAACCTGCAGATCATCGCGAAAAATACGCTCTCGAATTACGCCGTGGTGCAGCATCTCATCACAGGCGCTTCCATCGTGGTGCGCGGTGCGCTCGTCGCATCGCAAGGCAAAGGACAAAGCTGGGAGGTCGTCGCCGATGCCATCGAGATCGTGGGCGCGTCCGATGATAGTTACCCGTTGCAGAAAAAGGGACACACCCCGGAGTTCCTGCGCGAGATCGCTCATTTGCGGCCGCGCTCCAACCTTTTCGGCAGCGTCTTTCGCGTCCGGAGCCGGCTCGCTTTTGCGATCCACCAATTCTTTCAGGAACGCGGTTTTGTTTACGTGCACACGCCAATCATTACGGGCAGCGACTGCGAAGGCGCCGGGGAGTTGTTTCGGGTCACGACGATCGACCCAAGAAACCCGCCTCGTTTGCCCAGTGGGGAGATCGACGAGGCCAAGGATTTTTTCGCGCGCCGGACTTATCTGACGGTCAGCGGACAGCTCGAGGCCGAGGCTTTCGCCTGCGCGCTCTCCAAGGTCTACACCTTTGGCCCCACATTTCGGGCGGAGAATTCCAACACCTCGCGGCACGCGAACGAGTTCTGGATGATCGAACCGGAGATGGCCTTCTGCGACCTGAACGGCGATATGGATCTCGCGGAGGAGCTGGTAAAACATCTCGTGCGCGACACCCGCGAAAATTGCCCCGATGAGCTCGGTCTTTTCGCCAAATTTGTCGATCAAGAATTGCTCGCGCGCCTCGAATTTGTCGTCGACCGACCATTTCAGCGGATCAGCTACACCGAAGCGGTCGAATTGCTGCGGAAGAGTGGAGAAGCGTTCGAATTCCCGGTCGAATACGGCCTGAACCTGCAATCGGAACACGAGCGCTGGCTGACCGAGAAGCATTTCAAGTGTCCGATCACCGTCTTCAATTACCCGAAGGAAATTAAGCCGTTTTACATGCGTCTAAACGACGACGACCGCACAGTAACGGCGATGGACTTGCTCGTGCCGGGGATCGGCGAAATTGTCGGAGGCAGTCAGCGCGAGGAACGGCTCGACGTCCTGGAAGCGAACCTCGGCCGCCACAAAATGAATTTGGCCGACTACAAATGGTACCTCGATCTCCGACGCTATGGAACGGTGCCGCACGCCGGTTTCGGCCTTGGGTTCGAGCGCATGCTCATGTTCGTCACTGGAGTGGCGAACATTCGCGACGTGATTCCGTTCGCCCGCACGCCGGGGAGCGCGGAATTTTAGTCATTCCGGGCGAAGCCGAGGGACGCCGCTGCGTTACCCTTAAGATTTCATCCCGGGATCCGCTCGGCGCCGCTCGGGATGACGGTTCTTCAGCTCGTAAGTCTTGGCCACCGACAGGAACTCGTAGAAGCCGTGCATCCGCGCGAAATAATAACCCTCGCGCCCGTCGAGAAATCCTTTTTGCCAAAAGTAAACATAGAGGAAACGCAGGAGCGGGCGAAACGGCAGCCGTTGGGAAAGCCGCTTCAGCTTTCGCCGTTGCGCGACTCTCGCGCTCTGTAACACGACGCCGCTCGGCCCGTGCTGATTGGCCACCGCGACCCGCGCTTCCCAGTTGGAATAGCGATTGTGTTTCTCGACAAAAACCTCGACCGACGGAAAGGCGTAGTGATCGAGTTCGCAGCGCAATCGACTCGTCGGTCCTTCCACGACGACATGCTCGTGCACTTCGTTGTCGCCGCTGGCCGTCGCCGCATCGGTCAGCTTCTCGTAGCGGCCTAACGAATGACGGAAGAGCCGCAGATTCCAATTCGGGTAGTAGGCGTGCCGCAGCCAGCGGCCCATGAACATGAAGCGCCGATTGATCCAGAATCCCGCCGTCGCCCCCGGATTTGCAAGTGCAGCCCGAAACTCGGCCTCCGCGCCCGCCGGCAGAACTTCGTCGGCATCGAGAATGAAGACCCACTCGTTCTGGAAGGGCAGATTTTCGAGCGCCCAGTTTTTTTTCTTCGGCCAGGTGCCATTAAATTCGAACTGGACGGCCCGCGCGCCAAGCTCCTCGGCGATGCGCAGCGATCCGTCCGTGCTCTGGGAATCGACCACGAAAATTTCATCTGCCCACGCGATCGAGGCAAGGCAACGCGGAAGATTTTCGGCCTCGTTCTTGATCGGCACAAGAACCGAGACGGGCACGCGGCTTGATCGCTGATCCATGGCGGAAGTTGCGGCCACGACTTCTTTACCGCGGCCGCAGCACGCGACAAGGATTTCCCACCGCGATCACGTTCTCCGGCACGTCGCGGGTCACGACGGAACACGCCCCGACGATGGCCCGCGCGCCGATCGTCACTCCCGGCATGACGAAGGCCCGCGCGCCGACAAACGCGTCTTCGCCGATCGTGATCTTGGCGACGACCAGCGGCATCGCCGGGTCCGCGAAATCGTGGCTGCCGGTATTCAAGTACGCTTCCTGCGCGACCACGGCGCGCGCCCCAATCTCAATTTCGCCGAGACTGTAGGCGTTCGCGCGATCGCCGAGGCAGGCGCGATCGTGCAACGTCAATTTCCAGGGAATCGCAATCCGCGCACGTTGATGAACAAAGGGCGTCCCGTGAATTTTGGCGCCGAACACGCCTAACCAAAAAAGGCGCCACGGATTCGCCGGCTTCGGTGTCCAGACGCAAAAGATGCTCCAGCAAAATTCCCACAAAAGGCGCAAGATGCGATCACCGCCGCTCCAGGGTGATTGGGAAGGAGAAGTTTGATCGACCCGGACTGGAGCGAGCGCTTTTTCAGGCATGGCAAGCTTCAATAAAAATAAACATCGGTGCTTGTTACACCGAAGCGCGCGGGCCCAACGCTTTCAAAAACACGAAGCCGTTGCGCCTGGTGTGTCCGACGCAAATCAGGGTACCGCCAGGAATCATCCACCACGATAATCCCACCAGGCGCGACTTGCTCTTCCGCCACTCGAAAACAAATGGGGCGACACAAAAACAGATCATCGGATCCATCCACGACCACGACATCATGCGTGCAGCCGCGGACTTGCGCGAGATAATCCGAAGTATCAAAACCGCCAGCGCGCGAGAAATCAAAAGGACAGATGCGCAGGGTGATGTTGTTCAGTCCAGATGCTGCGCCGCGCTCCTGGACAAGCTCCCCCCAGCCTCGGTCTTCTTCTACACTTTCCACGCTCCGGCAACGCTGCGCGAAGAAAAGAGTCGAGCCGCCACTGCCAAATTCGAAAACTCTCATTTCCGGCCGCAGGAAATCCTTGAGAAAGTCGATCGCACGATAAGAAAACCATGGTAACTCCAGTTCGATGGGCGATCGCGAAGCCAAACAGTTGTGCAACACGTAACGCGGAAGCAGACCGGGCTGCCACATCAAGTTGCCGATCACTTTTTGCACCCGTTGTCGATTCGTTAGCCGCATGGCTTAGAGACCGACGTTTTCAAGTGAGCTGAAAATCATTGAGATACTTTCGGCCGACGTTTTCGACCGCAAAATTTTTCGACTCGCGGAGCCCGGCCGCCGCTACTGACACAAGAGTCGCATCGTCAGCGAGCACCGCCGCAAGTTTTGTTGCCAGCGCCGTGACCGGAGAGTTTGCGCGATGATCAAAGACGAATCCCGTCTCATTTGGCCTAACGAAATCGCGGAAACAAGCCAGATTTGAGACCAGGACCGGGCAACCATTTGCCATCGATTCCAAGGGAGCGAGACCAAACGTTTCACCGCGTTCGGCAAGCGACGCGTAAACAAATAGCCGCGCCGAACGGTATTGCTCCGCGAGCGCGGCTTCATCGAAGATCGGCCCCTGCCAACTAACTTCGCACCGGAGCTTCCTGGCGGCTTCCTTCAGCTGAGCCAAGTAGTCAACGCCGCCGCCGCCGAGCCCGCTATCGGCCGAACCGACGATGGCCGCTTTCCAGTCTTCAGCCAGCACCGCGAGAGCTTCGATCAATAGATGAACGCCTTTTTCCGGATGGATGCGGCCCACGTAAAGCAATAATTTCGCGCGATTGGTCGGCGATTTTGGCGATTTCGCAAACATTGAGCCGGGAAGTGGATTCGGGACGACGGAGATCTTGTTTTCCATCGTCGGCACTTCGCGGCGAATCGCCTCAGCCACCGAAGTCGAAACGGTCTGCAGCCGGTCGGCGTGCCGATAAAACCGCATCTGCCCTTTCGGAAAACGGGCGACGTGCACGTAAATTTTTCCGCGGCGCGAATTTCGCAGAAGGATTGGCAGCCAAAAGGTGTTAGTGACGACGATGTCCGCTTTCGGCAGCGCGAAAAATGCGCGAATCGAGTAGAGCAGATCGAGCCACTTCAACCAAACAATCGATCGCGGCTGGGAAGAGCCACGGACGCGCACATGCCGAACCCCGGCGATGGTCTCCGCAACCGGCAGCGCGGGATGGGCGCGGGAAACCTGCACCACGCTGTGTCCCTGCCTAACGAACTCCTGGCCGAGCGCGAACCAGACCTTTTCGACGGCACCTCCCATGAGCGGGGGAACGGGGAAGAACGCACCGAGCACAATCGTAATTTTCATGCGGCGCGGGGCGGACTTTGCAAGACGTGGAGAAACGAATCCACCGCCTGATTGACCTCAAAGCGCTGGGCGAAACAGCGGCGGGCGCTGTCACTCATCCGGCCCCGCTCCGTGGGCGAGGTGGCGAGCCAGCGGGCGAGCAGGCGCTCGGTGCCGGCGAGGTCATCTTCATCGGCGTAACCGCAGCCGTCCTCGACGATCTCGCGCCAGATGTTCACTTTGTTTGAAATCAGAACCGGTCTTCCACAGGCGAGCGCTTCGACGACGGCGATGCCAAAATTTTCCTGATGAGAGGGCAAAACGAAGGCTTCGGACGCGGCGAAGGCGCCCCATTTTGGATTTCCGGTGAGCATGCCGGTGAAGGTCACCGGCGGGGCATTTTCTCCGCGCATGAGTTCGGTCGTTAGGCGCTGAAGGTGCCGCAGGTAAGTTTCGTTGGCGCACGGTCCAGCGAGGACCAGATGCAGATCCTCGTCTCCGGGCCCAGAATGGTGCAAGGCCGCGAACGCCCGGATCAGTTCCTCGCAGCCTTTTTTCTCATGCAGGCGGCCAAGGAAAAGGAGAAATTTCTTCGCGCGGAGCTGCGGGAAGGCGTTCCAGAAAGCTTCCTGCGCCCGGCACAAATCGACTTCCGGGGCGGCGGTGCCAAAATTCACGACCGCTTCCCGGCAGCGATAGAGCCGGAAGGATTCCCGCGCCAGGCGCCGTTCTTCCTCGCCGGTAAAAAGGACGGCGGTGGCGTCGCGCAAAACGCGGTATTCCGCCCACGGCCAATAGAGCAACTTCTTCAGATGCTTCAGCCGATAGGTGTGGTTGAACCACGGATCGAGCATCCCATGCGGGAAGACGAAATAGGGGATCGGGGTTCCATGCAGCGCGCGCCAGGCGCCGAAACTGTGGTATTGCCAGATCCCATGGACGACCACGGCGTCGTAGCCGGCGCGCCGCTCCTTCAACCACGGAACGAAACGCGGCGCGTAGCCGTAGCTGCCGCGACCCGGCCCGAGGGCGTGGGCCGTGCCGGGAAATTCGCCCACCCACGGAGCCGCCGGTGTATCGAGCGAAACCACCTCGACCGAATGACCCCGCCGGGTGAGAACGAGCGAGAATTGCCTGACCGACTCGAGGGGCCCGCCGATCGACGGATTCAGCGAATGAATGCAGTTTAGTATTCTCATCCGGACGACGCTGCGACTCGATCCTCCAAGATCGTCTTCTATCTCGAGCGCGCTGCAGCATCGCTCACCACACAAATCCTCTCGGGCGCCGGAAGTATTCCATTTCGGGTGAGAATTCCTTCAGCGGTTTGGCCGGCACGCCGCCGTAAAGCTGGTAGGGCTGGTCCCATTTCTTGTTTAAAAGCGACTGCGCGCCCAGGACCGAATGATGCGGCAGAACGCTGCCCCCGAGCACGACAACATTGGTCCCAACGAAGCAGTATTCACCGATCTCGATCGGTTCCGCCGCCTGCCGACTCGCGGCGAGATCGATGCTGTGGGTGAGGAGTTGCGAGCGGAAACCGCCGACGGTGGCGAAAGCGCCGATGTGCACCCGCGCCGTGCAATCGATCAAGTGCCGGCTCGTGATGCTGGCGTGGGCTTCGACGATCAGTTCCGGGCGCCGCTGGGTCTGATGAGCAAAGTGCCGGCTGGCGCCGCTGGGAAATCCGGTAATCCAATTTAATTGCCCGATGATCGCGTGCGGGCCGAGCTGCAAAAGATCGATGCTTTTGCAAAGCGTCAAATGCCCGATGCGAGAATGCTCGTCCAGGATGAGATGTCGCGGGAGAATCCAGGCGAAACCAATGTGGCTGGTGGGATGAATGGAATAGCCGAGCAGTTTTTCGAGGAACGAGCGCCGTAACGACCACGGGAGCAGGAACGAAAGAAACATTAGGACGCTCCTCATGATGCTGGCGCGAGGGCGCGGTAGAGTTCGCCATATTCCGAGATCATGCGCCCGGCGGAAAATCGCTTCGCGTTTTCGAGCGCCTTCGCGCTCTCTCCTGCGCGCTCCAACGGATTCGTCAGGCGCAAAAGATCAGCGGCAAATCCGGCTTCGTCGTCGAGCGGGTGCCGAAGACCAGCACAACCGGCCACCTCGATCATCGGCTCGAGATCGGTGCAAATGACGGGACACCCACAGGCATGCGCCTCTGCTATGGGCCACCCGAAACCTTCGCAGGTCGAAGGGAAAAGCGCCGCCGTGGCGCGATTGTAAAGGGCTTCGAGCAATTCGTTCGCTGTCTCGGGCGCTTCGACGATCCGGTCGGCGACCCCCAGCTCGCGGCCTAACGAACGGAGGGATGCTGTGAGCGGTTTGCCCGCGAAGACGAGCGATCCATTCCATTTCTCTTTGCACCGAGCGAATATCCGCAGGACGCCGGCGCGATTCTTGCGGGGCGCGTTCGAGCCGACATGGAGCGCAAATGGAATGTCCGGATCGATGGCGGACGACGCTGCGAGCCGCGCACGCGCTTCTTCTGCCGGCAATTTGCGATAGGGATAACTCAAACCCAGCGTAATCATTGCGAGCTTCGGCGTTGTGTTCTTACGTGCCACCAGGCGCTCCGCGTCCGCCAGCGTGGCTTGCGAGGTGCAAACGATCAGGTCCGCCTTCTTCAGCCCGGCGATGATCCAACGCTGCAAGTATTTTCCGGTCGCGGAAGCGGGACAATCGGTCGCCTCCCCGAGAGCGCCGCGGACAGCGAGCAGATCGTGGCAAGTGACGACCACGGGATGACCCTGGAGATGGCGGCAATAGATCGCATTTGAGTGATCACAGATGTGGACGAGATCGAATCCCGCGGAGAGCTTCCGTTTCAGCTCTCGTGGGAAAAAAATGAATTTGTCGAGATAACCGAGCCACTTCGCCACAAAGCGACCGGCGAATTTGATCCGACCGAAGAATGGTTGCGGCTGGATCAATTCGGCCGCCACTCCGGTCGCGGTGAGGCCGCGGAGCATCATCATCGCGAAACGTTGCATGCTTTGCTGCTGATCAGCCGGGTAATTACCGATCAAGAGGACCATGGGCAGAATGAGCGCGAGTCGTCGAACCGTGCAACCGCTCGGCATATTTGGAGCGTCGCCGGATACGGCGCGGCGGTTCCGGCAAGTCGACCTTTGGAAGAGCCGCTTCTTGTTCGAGCGGTCTCGCAGCCAAAATTAAGCCAGCGAAAACGACCGCGAATCCAAGACTGGTCGGTTGGCCAAACGGGCCTTGCAAGAAAACGAAGAGACCGGCGCTAAGGAGAAAAAGCGGCAGCGTATTCCCCGCTAGGAGCTGACGGACGGCAAAGAGGCCGAGCTTGCACGCGAGCACGGAGCGCCAGACCACGAAGGCCAGGCCGAGAATTGGTCCGCTCTCGAGTAGAATCCGCGACCACTCATTTTCCGCCAACAAGAAGTCCGGGTGGCCCGTCAGAAAGCTTGCGCCCCCGGCGGTGCCGACGCCGAGTCCGTATCCGCCCAAGGGAGCTCGAGTCAAAAACCTCAGCGCTTCGGTAAATCCTTCGAGCACTCTGCCAATCAAATCAGCCACGACAATCGTATCTCCTTGTTCGGCTGAATCTGTAAATCGGCTGGAAAGAATGCCGAGTCCTTGTTGAAAAATCGGAAGATAGCTGATCGTCCAAATCAAGAGCACAGCGAGGAGCAGATGGCGTCCGAATTTATTTACGAGGTTCGGACGAAGAACCAGGATCGCACCGACCGAAGCGACGACGAGGACGACCGCGAGGACCGTCGAACGACTGCCCGAGACACCCAGGCTAACGATCAACCCCGCGCCCGACGCCGCCAGTAGCCAGGTCCTGTAGGGAAGCTTCGCCAGGACCGCGTGGAGAAGAAAGGCCGTTGCCGCGCTCAGATAATAGATGGTGCCCGAGACAAAGGAAAAAACGCCCGGGGGCCGAATCTTGCCGCCACCTGCCTGGATCTGCAGGCCCTCGCCGGCGCCAGCGGTGCGATTAACAAGCGACTCGGGACTGGCCACAAACTGGAGGGCCATCAACAGGGCCATTGGAATCATCCCAACGATTGTCCACCAGCCCACCCGCTTGACGTCTTCCAGAGTAAAGACCGCCGGGATGATAAAGATGAGTGGGAGATGAAGAAAATTGGAACGCATTCCGTATCCGGTCACGAGGACGATGGTACGCAGCCCGAAGAAAGGCAGGAGCACAATAATCCCGGCCGCCCAGGACGAGAGGGCGATGATTTCCAGCGAGACGACATAGACATTCTGCGGGAAGAGACGGGCACGCAGAGCCAGCGCATAAATGAAAATGACGACAGGATCGCGGACGATTAAGAGGGGAGTGGAGAACTGAGGAAAGATCCATTTACGAAAGACACCCTCAAAGATGAGCAACCAAAGGTAGAGCCAGATCAAGAGCCGGATATTCCGAATCGTCTGCGACCGATCGAAGATCCGCGGAAGATTCTCCTGAGCGGGCGGGGTCTGTCGATCGGCGAGGGCTCTCATATCGCGATGCGTATACCCACCACTTCCCGTGCCAGCGCGATGAGGCGCTCCCGGTATTTTTCCCATGTCCGCGAGGCTGCCTTCTCCCGGGCGGCAACCTTCATCGCCCGGAGCAGTTCCCGCTCGCGATCGAGCGTTTCCAGCTTCTCAGCGATCGCCTCCGCCGACCGGATGGGAACGAGGAACCCGTCGACCCCATCCAGGATAATATCCGGACCGGCCGTGTGCGGGGTCGTGATCACCGGTGTGCCTTGCGACATCGCTTCCGTGATGACAAGGCCGAAGCCCTCGAAAAGCGATGGAAAAACGACGACGTCGCTTTCGCGCATCGTCCGGAGGACCTCGGCATGGGGTAACGATGGCAGCCAGCGGTGACGGCGGAGTGCGTGGTCTAAGGCGGGGCAAACACCGCCGACCTTGCGGCCAAGGAGCGTGAATTCGCAGCGCCCTTCCCCAAAAATCTCGATCGCACGCAAAGCATAGGACAGTCCTTTGCGCTGCCCAAGCGATCCGGCAAAGAGAATGCGCAACTTGCCCGTATGCAGGCCGATTTCTCCGGTCACCGGCGGGGGCGCACCGTACGGGATTATTTCGACGCGAGGTTGGACCGGCGCTCCCCGGAGCGTTTGCGCGGTGAATGTGCTGGCGACCGCCACGCAATCCGCCAGTTCCAGTTCCTTCTCTTTTCGCGCCAGCTTCTCGCCACTGTCCCGCGCCCCGATCAAGGTCGAGGCCCAGTCCGGTTCGCGTTCGCGTTCCTCCGCAAAGATTTGCTGCGCCGCGCGAAAATAGCCGATCGGCAAATCGTAAATTGTGCGGATCCCCAGCGCCTTCGCGATCGCAAACGTCTCCATGGCGCAGTCCTCGTAGGCATAAACCGCACGGAAAGATCCCTTCTCCATGCGACGCGCAACCGCGCAATCATGCGCGCGCAGCACCGCGTCGACGCTCAGCCAGCCTTTCTCATGTCGCATCAGGAGCGAGCTCGGCGGCAGCAGAAGTCGCGCGCTCTCGCGAAATGGACGGGAGCGCGTTCGCTCGCGCACATTCTCGGGAAAGGCACGGCGGCCGAATAACTCGCGCAGTCCTCGCGGCAAATATCGATTGATCGGCGAATTCGGATCCCAATTGATTGACGTCCAGAATTCTTCCAGCAATCCAGCGTCGGCGAGTGCGCGCGCCACCTGGCGCACGTTCTCATTTCCCGTTGGATGCGAGAGTAGGATCATGCCGTCAGCTCCTCTAACATCTGCAGGTAGCGCGCCGCGACCGTTTTCGCCTGATGCCGCCGCAAATGAACCGGACTGGCATCTCGCCAGCGGGTGCGCAGGTTCTCATCCGTCAGCACGCTACGAATCTCCCGCGCAAGAGCCGGGACGTCGCCGTTAGGAAAGGTACTTCCGCAGGGACCGATCGCTTCGGGCAGGCCGCCATCCTTCGACCCGATCACTGCGCAGCCACAGGCGATTCCCTCCAGCGCGACCACGCCGAACGGCTCGGCCCAACGCGACGGCACGACGAGGAGTTGATGCTCATTCAAGACCTGCGCGAGCTCCGACCCGGAACTTGCACCCAGAAAGCGAACTTCGAGACGCAGCTCTTGCGCGAGTGCGCGCAGCACCGGTTCTTCCGGCCCGCTCCCGATAATGGTGACGCCTGATGTCAGATCACGAAGCTCAGCCACCGCTTGGAGCAAAATGTCGGCGCCCTTATCGGAAACCAGGCGCCCGACGAACAGGATCGGATGAGGACGTAGCCCGGTCTCGTTTCGAAAAATCGCGTCATTGTAGGGATTGCCAATAATCTCGCAATCGATCCCGAGATCGCGCGCAATGGCGCGGCTGATCGCGACATTGTGAACCCGCGAGAGCATTGCTCGTTTCATCCGACTGCTCCAATCAATCTCGCCGCCGGTATCACGAACCCAGGTTTGATGAACGACAAGCGCAGGTTTCCGCATCAACAAGGCGGGCAGAAGGGAACGAAGCGAGATGTTGTTTTGGAAGACAACGTCTCCCCAACGCAAAAGAGCCCGCAGGTGAGTGAGCGATGGCCGGCGCACAACCGGAAATTCCCTTGCGTCCAGTCCGGGCGAAGGCGTTTCGGTGAGGAGTCGAACCTCGTGACCTGCGCTCAGGAACTCGTGCGCCAGCAAAGCCGAAACGCTCTCGATTCCGCCCACACTCGGCGCGTATGCATAGGAAGAGAAAACGATCTTCATCAACGCTGAACGCTTTGCGCCCCCAGGAATATTCTTAGCGGGCGACCGTGATCGAACATGATTTCCGGCATGGCTGGAAGTTACGCTTGATCGCGAATCGCGGCGGCGACAGTGGCGGCGAGTGGGCCGGAAGCAGCGTTTCTTCCATACCATGAATAGACCTCCTGGGCCGCGCTCGCGCGTTCCGTTTCGGCCGGGAGTTCCTGCCCATTTGGGGCGACGAAAAAGGGACCGGGCAGCACATCGTGGCCCACCTTGATAGGCGAGCCGCCATGGGGAAAAACCGGGATCACCCCATGCGCACAGTAGGTAGCGAACACGCCGGATTTTAGAACGACCGGCATCGGGTCGTCCGGGCGCCGGAAATAATCGATCCACCCGAAGGCGGAGGCGGCCATGATCTTTGAGGCGACCTCTGCATCCACATCCGGCTGATAATGGGTGCGGATCGTCTTTTCGGCCTGCAGCGCCCGGCGGATCGTGGAGTTCTCTGCGCCACCAAACACCCACAGCTCGCGCGGCGCGTATCGCTCGGCGATCAAAACCGCCGCCCGCAGGAAGGAGCGAAGCGAACGCTCAATCAATTCGGTACCGCCAAAAATGATCCAGCGATGAGGGTCGCGGTTCGCGATTTCCGCGGAGGAGAGCGCGGGTTCGCCCAAGTTGGAAAAAACCGGGCGCACGATAGGACGCTTTAGGGGCGCCAAAGTGGTCAACTGCTCGCGAAAAACCTCGCTGCTGACGATCGCGACATCCGAAGTTTCCGCGATCAAGCGAGCGATCCGCATCTGTATCGGGCGCAACCAGAACGCGCTCTGCCGCCAGGATCCCGACGCATACAACTCGTGAAAAACAGTCACCAATCGCGCCCGGACCCTAATCTGTAGCCGGCGCAGAACGGACGGAAGCCAGACGGGCACGCCCCGCCGATTGAAGCCGTAGTTCACATAGTGCAAGACGATGCCGCCGTAGGTTTCCAGCCGCCGCCCGTCAGCGACCGTCCGGAGGGGGGAGAGGAGAGGATAGCCATCCTCGGTCCTGGCGCTAGCGGACGGCGCGGCAGAAATGAAAGTCGTTTCAAGATCGTGAGATTTTTTGAGACACCCAGCGAGGATGCGGGCGTAATCGCCGACTCCGTCGCGGCCGCCCGGCGCGTGCGGGACGATCTGCAAAATCGTGCCGGCCTCACTCACGCGCCGATCCCGCCAGAGGCTGGCCTAACGAATCAAGTGCGTTGCGGTATTGCTTGATCGTGCTGTGCGCGATGTCGCGCCAGCGATAACCGGCGGCGATCGTCATGCACTCCGCGGAAAGCTTTTCGTACTCCGGCGCACTCAGGGCGAGAATCTCGGAGGCGCGGGCCGCGAGCGCGGCCGTATCTCCGACGGGCGTGAGAAACCGCACGCGTTGCGGGTCGAGAATCTGGCGCGGGCCCGGCACGTCGTAGGCGATCGTCGGCAGACCGGCGGCCAATTGCTCGAGGACCGCAAGCCCGAAACCCTCGATGTAGCTGGGAAACAACGCGACCGCGCAATCCGCCAGGAGCGAGGGCAGGTCCGACTCCTCAAAAATGGGCCGGCAGAAAATCCGATTCGCCTCAGCGGTCTCCAGGTCCGAGCGAACGACTGATTCCTCAAACATCGTTCCGAGAAAGAGAAATTCGACCGCGGGATGACGCTGCCGGATGGCCGCCATAAGCCTGGGCCAATCGCGCGAACCCTTGCGCAGGCTCCACATTCCGATGAAACAGATTCTTTGCCGGCTCAGACGCTGTTCGGCTGGGACGGCGGCAGTCGAGAGGGACTCCAGAAAACGATCGTTCAGACCATACGGCTGGACGATAGACGGGACCCGGACCTGCGGATCACGCGCCAGCTCGAGACGCTCGTCTTCGTTAGGCAAATTGAGCAGATCAGAATGCCGCAATGCCTTCTCCGAGTCTTTCCACGAGCGCCACGCCAAAAAACGGTGAAACAAGCGGCCAAACCACCGTCCTCGCGGTTGATCCGGCCAGAGAATGCGCGATTGCCGCAGAAATTGATCGTAAAGCCGATACAGGCCGACCGAGCGAGCGACCAGCAATCCACGGAAGCGAAGCGAGTTTTTCCGAAATGGCAGCACTCCAATGAGGCAATCAATCACGTCGAAACGTTCGGCGTTGCGCCGGACATAAGCCGCCGCCCGGCGGGGAAAGCGCGCCTGCCGCAGCGCGGAGGCGGCGCTGGATCCCGCCGGTTTGGGGTAGGCATCGGTGAGGCAAAACTTTTCCACCGCGTGTCCGGCCCGAGTCCATTCCTTCGCCAGTTCGATCCAGACGCGCGCGGCACCCAGGCGCGAATCCCACGGGAGATTCACAACGATCAGGATACGAAGCGGGCCCGCCGATGGTCTCATCGGGGTGAAACTGCGTTCCAGAACTTGTGGCGCACCGGATTCACATAATGCCGCAGGACCAGGTGAGAGCCCGCGTAACGATCCGCGTAAACAAACTGATCGTCCAACCGCAAGACATACTTCTGCTCGTCGAAGGGTAAGGCGCCATTCGCGTGCATGACGAGCTGGACGATTGTCTGCGTGGTGAAAAAATCCGCAGCGCCTTCCAACTCGATCAGGCGCTGGATACCGAGCGACCAATCGAGGCGCCGGAGCAACAGCAACAAGCCGGCATTTACCGGCGGCGAAGATTCATCGCGGCCACGCAAAATGCGTGAATCGACCGAATAATCCAGGCAGTCCTTGAGATAGAATGCCGGCGCATTTTCTCCCCTCGAAGCCCGGGCGATCTCGGCCGCGCCGGCAAAAAAAAGAATGTCCGCGTCAAGGTACAATGCCGGCCCGCTGCACGGGAGCGACATGATCAGGCCGAGTTGTTTGCCCAGCGGATGATCCGTGACGTAACGACGAAACTTTTCCGGTAAATCGGAAGGCCGGTACTCTTCCGCACGTCTGATTGCAACCGATGGATCGATCTTGCTCAGCAACTCCCTGCTGCGCTCCGAATGCGTTCCATCCGAGACCACGGTAAAACTTTGGGGACGACCCGCGTGGCGCAGGAAGGAGCGGATCGATCGGACCTGCTCCGGCATCATTGCTTCCCCGGAGTAGGAATAGACATCGAGGGGGATCGAGCGGGGGGAACACACCGTGGTCTGCCCGATCGCAGGCAGCAACGCGCGATAGGCGGTCCGCCGCAGGCCGCCTGCCCATCGGGCGCAATGATATCCGAAGTTTAGCATCTTATCCCGCCGGCAGCGGTCGACGAAACCCGCGGTAACTCAACCCGAGGTTGAGCGCAAGACTCGGGAATACAGAGCATAGGTTAAAGGTGAGCACACCGCTCACACTCGAGAAATCAGTGAAGGGAATGAGCATCAACTGCGTCCCGAGGGTCAGCGGAATATAGAGCCATGAGCCGGCGATCCAAGCCCTTGAGGCATTCAACGTCCAGACCGTGCTGGCCATCATGCTGAGGATGGCACCGCCGACCATCAAAAGGAGTTCGTGTTGCAGGTGTGAGTACTTGTTTCCGAGCACGAAAAGAAATTCGTTAGGCAGAAAAGCCGCACCGCTCAGCACAAGAAGACTGAAACCCGTAACGCCGCCGAGGATCCCCGCGTAAATCCAGCGGAGCTGCCGCGGCTCCTGGCAACGCGCGAAGGCAGGGGCAAAGATATTGGTCAAAAGGTTTCCCATCACCACAAAGATCACGGCGAGCCGGCCGAGCGCTCCGACTTCGGCCACGGACGCGGCCTGCCGGCCGAAGAAGGTGATCAGAAAAACCGTGACCTGGCCCTGCAGGCAAAAGAAAACG
>DATMNS010000159.1:0-2067 GCA_035568735.1 Chthoniobacterales bacterium
GCGCAACTGCCCCGGATCGATTTCGATCGTGCTCAAGAGGACGAGCGCTTCGCCCTTCTGGGCGTCGGTGACCGACGCGACCGCGATCGTGCGGGCGTCCTCACTGCTGAGGCCGAGCGCGGCGAGAATTTTTTCCTCGACCGTTTCATGCGGCACCATTTCGCCGCCGATTTTAGAGAAGCGTGCAAGCCGTCCTTCGATGAAAAGGAAGCCGTCCTCATCAAAACGCCCAAGGTCGCCCGTTACCAGCCACCCATCGCGCATAACGTCCGCCGTCCGTCGCGGATCGTCGAGGTAACCTTCAAAAATATTCGGCCCGCGCAGCCAGAGCATGCCGGAATCATGCAGCGAGAGTTTCGCGCCGGTTTCCGGGTCGCGAATTTCCCCCGCGATACCGGGCGCCATTCGCCCGACTGACCCCGGCCGATGCGAAGCTTGCACCGGATCGCCCGGGTGATCGGGCTCCGGGTCGGGCAGATTCACACTTACGACCGGCGAAGTCTCGGTCAGGCCGTAGCCCTCGTAGACGGTCTTGCCGAAACGCTCCTCGAAAGCTTCGGCCAGGCTGCGCGGCAATTTCTCCGCCCCTGTGATCGTTAGGCGAACGCTGGCCAGTTGCGCCGCCTCCGCCTTGCGCAGATAGCCGCGCAGAAAAGTGGGCGCCGCGAGCACGATCGTGACGCGATACTGCGCGATCAACTCGGCACATTTCGCCGTGTCCAGCGGGTTGGGAAAAGTCACCGTGCGGATGCCGTCGAGGAGAGGAAACCAGAGCGTGACGGTGCAACCAAAGCTGTGGAAAACGGGGAGCGTGGCGAGGATCAAATCGTCGCGCGTGGCATCGAGCAGGACCCGAAATTGCGAGACGTTGCCGATGATGTTGCGGTGACTCAGGACGACGCCTTTCGGATCGCCGGAGCTGCCGCTGGTAAAGAGAAGGACCGCTTCGGCATGGCCCCCTTCCCGCGGGATTTCGAGCAGCCGAATCAAGAGCGGGGCGGGCAGAAAGATCGCCGCCATCCACCAGAGAAAGATCTTCGCTTTCAGGCGGGGCAGCAATTCGTCCAGTTGGATGACGTTGTCCGGCCAGGGAAAATCCGTCAACCGATTGGCAAACGCGTTGGCGGAAATCGCCGTTTTTAATCCCGCAACCTGCTGCGCGCGCTGCAACGCATCTTTCCCGCTCGTAAAATTCAGGCCCACCGGAACCTTGCCGGCCAGCACCACCGCGAGGTTGGCGACCACTCCGCCCTTGCTCGCCGGCAAAACGATGCCGATCCGATGCTCCGGAGAATGTCTGCGCAAATGCCGGCTCAGGGCCGCCGCGGCGCCCAGCAATTTCCCGCGCCGCAGGAGTGAATCATCCATCCCGTCAATCACCGCGACGCGGAACGGATTCCGGGCCAGACCCCGCACGGCGGCGGCTCCGAGATGACCGCGCAACGAATCGCGCCGGCTGTAGCAGCGTTCCCCGATTTTGAGCAATTCCTCGCGCACCGTCGCGATGTCGGCGTCGTTAGGCGAAAGCGGTTCTCCGAATTCCACCGTCGCCGGATAGGGGAAATGGCGGGGCCACTTGGTGAAGAAACGCCCGCCCTGGAAGGAAAAAATCGAGCCCCACAATTGATCGAGCCAGACGGGTACGACCTGGCCCTCGGCCCGGCGCGCGATGATTTCGTAGCCCCGCTGCAGTCGGAGCAAAGTGCCGGAGCGCGACAACTGACCCTCCGGAAAGAGACAAACAATTTCGCCTTCGCGGATTTTTTCGGCGGCAAGACGCATGGCTTCCTTGGCCCGCCGCGCGGTGATCGGGATGCAACCAACCGTGCGCAGGATCGGATGGAGGAAGCGATTTTCGTAATATTCCTGGTCGATGATGAAACGGATCGGACGGGGGCAGGCGAGCAGGAGGACGATCGCATCCACCCAGGTGATGTGGTTGGGCAAAAGCAAAAATCCACCGGACGGAAGCCGCTCCGTGCCGACCGCTGTGACGCGATAGATCAGCCGCGCGAGCGGCATCCCAAGAAAACGCAGGGTCCGCTCGGCGGTGGAAATGGGTGGCAT
>DATMNS010000160.1:0-2573 GCA_035568735.1 Chthoniobacterales bacterium
AAGGTATTGCCTCCTCGCGCCGCCCTCGTCACGCGGCGAACTCTGGTCCGCCTGCTGGACGATCTGGCCAGCCAGGAGCCGCCGGGGCCCCTCGGCGAAATGCAGCAGCAGAATCGCGAACTACTCACTACCCTGGAGGAACTTGCCGCCAGGCAGGAAGAACTGGTGCGCCTCAACAGTGAGCTCGAAGACACTAACCGTGGGGTGGTGGCCCTGTACGCGGAACTCGACGACAAAGCCGACCATCTGCGCCGTGCCGACGAGATGAAGTCGCGCTTCCTCTCCCATATGAGTCACGAGTTCCGTACCCCTCTCAACTCCATCCTGGCGTTGACCCGACTGCTGCTCAATCGCGCCGATGGGGACCTCACCGGCGAGCAGGAGCGCCAGGTCTTTTTCATCAAGAAATCCGCCGAGAGCCTTTTTGAGTTGGTCAACGATCTCCTCGATCTGGCCAAGGTGCAGGCCGGGAAGACCACCGTCCTGCGGGCTGAGCTCGATGTGAAGAATCTCTTCGGCGCTTTGCGCGGCATGCTGCGGCCCCTCCTCGTGAACCCCTCGGTCAACCTTATCTTCGAAGAACCGGAAGACCTTCGCATGGTCTCCGATGAGGGGAAGATCTCCCAAATCCTAAGAAATTTTATCTCCAACGCGCTCAAATTCACCGAGCGCGGCGAAGTCCGCGTTGCCGCCCGGCGTTCCGCGAATTCCCTGATCTTCTCCGTCTCCGATACAGGAATCGGGATTGACCCGGGCGATCTGGAGCGCATCTTCCAGGAATTTACACAGCTCGACAGCCCCATTCAACAGAAGGTCAAAGGTACTGGGCTAGGCCTTCCGCTCTCCCGTAAACTCGCGGAGTTGCTCGGCGGGACGGTGAATGTAGTGAGCAGCCCCGGTCTCGGATCTACCTTCTCGTTAACTCTCCCCGTGGGAAATGTTGCCCCTTCGTCGGATCCCCAACCATCTCAAACCAACGATATCGTACCTGTCCTCGTGGTAGAAGACCACGACGAAACCCGGATGATCTTCGAAGACTACTTGAAGGGTAGTCAATATCACCTGATCCCCGCGCGCGACGTGAGCCAGGCCCGTGCCGCGATCGAAGCGATTCGTCCGCGAGCGATTTTACTCGACGCCATGCTCGCTAACCAGGAGGGTTCCACGCTACTCGCCGAGCTTAAGGCCCGGAAGGACACAATGGACATTCCCGTGCTGGCGATTGGTAATGTAGAAGACCTGAGCATGGTCTCTAGAGCCGACGCTTATGCGCCGAAACCCGTGAGTAAACAATGGCTCCTGGAATCGCTGGATCGGTATACCCGGCCGGCCCTGAATACTCGCCGTATCCTCCTCGTGGATGACGACCCTACGTTTCGGTACGTTGTGAAACAACTCTTCAGCGGCATGCCGCATGAGTTCATCGAAGCCGACACGGGCGTTGCCGGGCTGGAGGCCGCAATTAGCCGGGATCCCGAGTTAATCTTTCTGGACCTGATGATGCCGCAAATGACCGGCTACGAGGTGCTCGACCGGTTAAGGGCCGATCCAAAAACCCGAGAGACGCCTGTCATCATCGTCAGTTCTCGCTTCTTGAACGATCGTGAGTTGCGCCAACTCCATGGCTTGGGTGCAGTAACCTTTTCCAAGGACCGCTTCGGCGATGGCGACATAATCTCCGCCGTCCGCGAGATACTGGAGGGGTTCGGTTTGGCCGACCTCCTGCCCGATGCCGGCCGGCAGGTCAAGACATGATGCAACAACGCGAGCGCCCGTTGATTCTCAATGTCGACGACAACGATGTCGGCCGTTACACCGTCACGCGCGAATTGCGCCGCATGGGCTACGATGTACTCGACGCCGGCAACGGCGGCGACGCGCTAGAATTGGCGGGCTCCGCCAAGCCCGACCTCGTGGTGCTCGATATTCACCTTCCGGATATTGACGGCTTCGAAGTTTGCCGTCGTCTCAAAACGGACCCGCGCACGGCCAGTATTTTGGTTTTACATCTCTCCGCCTCGTATCTCGACGACGTTTCGCGTCTGAAAGGTTTCGATAGCGGCGCCGATGGGTACCTTACCGAACCCCTGGATCCAGCCGTTTTGAGCGCGACCGTGAAGGCGCTGCTCCGCATGAAGGAGGCCGAGCGCGCCGAGCGCATCGCCGCCCAGCGCTGGCAAGCCACATTCGACGCCATCGCCGACGGAGTCGCCATCGTGGACTCCGACGGAACCATCCTGAGCACCAATCGCGCGCTGTCCGCCATAACCGGCCGCACCCCCGCGGATTTGATCGGCATTTCATGGTACGTGCTTTTCCCCGCCGAACCCGCCGAATGCGTTTTGCGGACGATGTTCGAAAGCGGCAAACGCGAAGTGTTGGAGCATGCGTATGGCGATCAAGTACTGCGCATCTCCTGCGACCCCATCCGGGGAGACTTGGGCGCGATTACCGGATGCGTCGCCATCGCCAGCGACATCACCGATTGGCACAAACTGCAGGAAGCGCTTCGACACACTCAGAAGTTGGAAAGCATCGGCCTGCTGGCCGGAGGCATCGCCCACGATTTCAAT
>DATMNS010000161.1:0-2408 GCA_035568735.1 Chthoniobacterales bacterium
TTGCGATCGAGATAAAGCAGAATCCCACGGCGCGGATCGGCCTTCGTCAGGGCGTCGCGAAAGCTGGCCACACTTGTAACCGGCTTGCCGTCCACCTCCGTAATCACGTCTTCGCGCCGGATGTCCTGCGCGGCGGCGATGCTGTTATCGGCCACGTCGGTCACGATCACGCCCTGCTGCACGCTCAACTTTAGCCGCGTCGCCACTTCCTTCGTCAGATCCTGCACCTGCAGGCCAAAGCGGTTGACGTCCTCCTGCAGCGGCTCGGTTGGTGGCGCCGGTTGCGCCGGGGCGCGGCCGATGTCGTTAGGCAATTCGCCCGTCGTGACCGCGATTTTCATCATTTGCCCCTTGCGCCAGACCCCGAGCTCGACGTTTTGCCCGACTTTCTTTTTCAAAATCTCGTGCTGCAACTGCGTGTCGGTCGTGACCGGTGCGCCATCGATCTGGGTGATCAAGTCGAACGGCCGCAGGTCGCTCTTGTAGGCCGGCGCGTCCGCCTCAATCGTGCGCACGACCACGCCCTTGTCGACGCCCTTGAACAAATCGCGGATCGAAGAGTCGTCGCCCAGGGTTTCGATCCGAATGCCGAGCCACGGCCTCACGATCTTGGTTCCGGCGATCAGTTGCGTGCCGATCTCGTTCACCAGGTTGCTCGGAATCGCGAACCCAAGGCCCCGGTTGAGGCCGTTAATCAGCGTGTTCATGCCGACCACTTTCCCGTCGATGTCGCAAAGTGGGCCGCCACTGTTACCCGGATTGATCGAGGTGTCGGTCTGCAAATAATCCGCGATGTTATAGCCGCCGGTCTCGAGCAACTTGCTCCGGCCTTTTCCGCTGATCACCCCGTATGTGAAAGTATAGTCGAGCTTGAAGGGCGCGCCGATCGCGAAGGCAAATTGCCCGACCCGCACCGCGTCGCTGTTTGCCAACTGGACGACCGGGAGATTGGTCGCGTCCACTTTCACCACCGCGATATCGGTCTTCTCATCGGTGCCGATTATCTTGCCGGGGAATTCGCGGCCATCTTTCAACTTCACCTCCACTTTGTCCGCGCTCTCGACGACGTGGAAATTGGTATAGATGAAACCATCCGGTCTCACGATGAAACCGGAGCCTTCGCTTTGCACCGGGTCGGGCAGGCGGCGGTCATGATGCGGGTCGTTTTCATCCGGTCCCTGGAAAAAAAGATCGTCCAGCGAGGTGTCGTTGCCGTCGGCCTTCTTTGTCACCTCGATGATGACGACGCTCGGGGCGACCACCTCGAACACCTTTGCGAAGGCGTTATTGAGCTGGTGAACAACATCCTTGCCGGGCGCGGCCGCCTCCTCCGGGATGGTCGGCGCCGGTTGGGCGCTGGGAGGAGATGCAACTGGCACCGCTGCCGCCCGCAGAGCGGCGGCGGGAAAAGCCGCGAGAATGAAAAAGGTAACAAGGCGACGATGCATAGGCGGCGATTTGGACAGGAGCGCGGGCGGCGCTGTTCAAATAGTAGCGGAGAGCGGGACGCGGGCAAACCGCTCCGCGCAAATCCTTCTCCTGCTTTTGCTCCTAATCCTGCTCCCTGGCCGATAGGAGCCCGGGCAGGAACAAGATTCGGGGAGAGCGGAGTGCGTCACGCACCCGAAAGTGCCCTCATTGACACGAAATTTAAGGCCCTTAGCTTTTCTCCCTCAAATCTAAAATGCTTACTCTTGCCGAAGGCAAAAAGGACGGAAAAGAGTTCATCTCGATGGCCCCCGGTTATTTCCCGGACATCGCGCCGGAACTCTGGAACGATTGGAAATGGCAGCTCAAGAATCGCGTCACCACCCTGGCGCAGCTCGAGCAGCATCTCGCGCTCTCCGCAGAAGAGCGCGCGGGCGTGCTGCTCTCGGGCGACAAGCTCGCGCTCGCCATCACGCCGCATTTCTTCAACCTGATCGAGCGCGACAATCCCGACTGCCCGGTCCGGCGCCAGGTGGTCCCGCGGATCGAGGAAACCTGGGCTTCGCCTTACGACATGGCGGACCCATGCGGCGAAGACTCGCATATGCCGGTGCCCGGACTCGTTCATCGTTACCCCGATCGAGTGCTTTTCCTCGTGACGGATCGTTGCGCGAGCTACTGCCGCTATTGCACGCGCAGCCGCGTCGTCAGCGGGGTGGGGGAACAGGAACTGCACACCGAGTTCGAAGCCGCCTTCAAGTATCTCGAAGAGCACACCGAAGTGCGCGACGTCCTGCTTTCCGGCGGCGACGCGCTTCTCTTCAGTGACGCGAAGCTGGAAAAAATGCTGAGCCGGCTGCGGGCCATCCCGCACATCGAATTTCTCCGCATCGGCACCCGCGTGCCGATCTTCCTCCCGCAACGCATCACGCCGGAGTTCTGCGCGATGCTGCAAAAGTATCATCCGCTTTGGATGAGCA
>DATMNS010000162.1:0-9087 GCA_035568735.1 Chthoniobacterales bacterium
GTTTGGCATCAAAATCCCGACCCAGTACGGCGGGCTCGGATTATCCCAGATGAACTATGGGCGGGCCGCGATGTTGCTCGGCAGCTGGGACGCGAATCTTACCGCGCTCGTCTCGGCGCATCAGTCGATCGGTGTCCCGCAGCCGCTCCTCATTTTCGGCACGGAAGAGCAGAAAACGAAGTATTTACCCCGGGTTGCGCGGAAGGAGATTTCGGCTTTCGCCCTTACCGAGACGGATGCCGGTTCCGATCCCGCGAACATGAGTCTGCGCGCGGATGCGACCGAGGACGGCTCCGCCTTTATCCTGAACGGCGAAAAACTCTGGTGCACCAACCTGATCAAGGCGGGCGTGCTCGTCGTCATGGCGAAGACGCCGCCGAAGATGGTCAAGGGCCGGGAACGCAAACAGATCACGGCTTTTATCGTCGATGTCGATTCGCCCGGGCTCGAGATCACTTATCGCTGCCACTTCATGGGGCTGCGCGCGCTCTATAACGGGATCGTTAAATTCACCAACGTTCGGGTGCCACGCGAAAACATGATCGCGAAGGAAGGGCAGGGATTGAAGGTTGCGCTCACGACCTTGAACACCGGTCGCCTGACGATCCCGGCGGCCTGTGTTGGTTTATCCAAACGCCTGCTCGAGATCTGCCGCAAGTGGGCCAGCGAACGCGTGCAATGGGGCGTGCCGATCGGCCAGCACTACGCGATTGCGGGCAAGATCGCGGAAATGGCGGGGAACGTCTTCGCGATGGAAGCGATGACCTTCCTGACGAGCGCGCTGGTCGATCGCAAAGCGGGCGACCTGCGGATCGAGACCGCAATGTGCAAAATGTGGGCGACGGAAGCGACCTGGAGGATCGCCGACGAAGCAATGCAGGTGCGCGGCGGTCGCGGTTACGAGACTGCGCAATCGCTCGAGGGCCGCGGCGAGGATGGCATTCCGGTGGAGCGTTTCCTGCGCGACTGCCGCATCAACATGATTTTCGAGGGATCGAGCGAAATCATGCGCCTCTTCATCGCGCGGGAAGCGCTCGATCCGCATCTCAAGATCGGCGGCGCGATCTTCAACACCCAATTGCCGACTTCGGAGCGGGCCAGGGCGGTTTTCAAATCAGGGAAATTCTACGCGAGCTGGTATCCGAAACAGTGGATGGGTGCGAGCGCGGGCGACCTCGATAAGTTGCACGCCGACTTGCGCCCGCATGTGCGTTACGCCGCCGGCGCGAGCAAACGGCTGGCCCGCGGTTTGTTCCACGCGATGACGCGCTTCGGCCCCAAGCTCGATCGCGAACAATTGCTTCTCGCGCGCTTCGTCGGCATCGCGACGGAGCTTTTCGCGATGAGTGCGACCTGCGCCTTCGCGCAGCATAAGATCGAGAGCGGCGAGCCGGTGGCTGAAATTTTGTCGGTCGCGACTTATTTCTGTCGTTCCGCGAGAATGCGGATCGATACCCAGTTTGCCGGAGTCTCGCTCAACGCGGATCGCGCCGGCTACGACCTGACCCAGGAGTTGCTCGCCGGGAAACACGCCGACCTGCGGCAGGGGATTGTGTAACACAGCCGTCCCGGCTGTCGCGTAGCGCGGGCGTCTCGCCTGCAGGCGGGAAGCCCGCCCGACTCGACAGGGTGGAAGCCTGTGTTACCCTCAGCGGATGAGTATGCCATCCATGCTCACCGAAGCGGCTCGGACTCCTTCCGGCAACCGCATCAGTGCGAGCGAAAAATCAAAAACCGAATCGAAGTCCCGGGTCCTCGAGCAAATCGCCGAGCATGTCTTGCTCGACGGTTTTCGTATCGTTATCGACCTCGAAAAGAGTCAAGGCTCTTACCTTTACGATTCGGCTCACGATCGGCGACTGATCGATCTCTACGGATTTTTCGGATCAAATCCGGTTGGTTTTAATCACCCGCATTTCGATCAGCCGGAGGTGAAAGCGGACCTGCTTCGCGCGGCCAAGATCAAAATCGCGAACTCCGACGTTTACTCCGACGGCTACGCGCGTTTCCTCGATACCTACTGGCGGGTGGTCGGGATGGCGCCGCTCGAGCGCATGCTCCTGATCGAAGGCGGCGCGCTCGCAGTCGAGAACACGCTCAAGACCGCGATGGATTGGAAGGTGCGCAAGAACATGGCGGCCGGTCGCGGCGAACGGGGGACGGAGATTCTCCACTTTCGCCACGCCTTTCACGGCCGCAGCGGCTACACCATGAGCCTCACGAACACCGATCCGGTGAAGACGGATTTGTTTGCGAAATTCGACTGGCCGCGCGTTTCCACGCCGTGCATTGACTTTTCGTTAGCCGAACCGGAACGGACCCGCGATGTGATCGAGCGCGAAAAGAAATCGGAACAGGAAATCATGCAGCGCGTCAAAGAACGCGGCGTCGATATCGCCGCGATCATCATCGAGCCGATCCAGGGCGAAGGCGGGGATAATCATTTCCGCGGCGAGTGGCTGCAAACGCTCCGCCGTATCTGCGACGAGCACGAGATGCTCCTCATTTTCGACGAAGTGCAGTGCGGGATGTGCACCACCGGTCGCAACTGGTGCTGCCAGCATTTCGGCGTCATGCCCGACCTGATGGCGTTTGGCAAGAAGGCCCAGGTCTGCGGCGTGATGGCCGGCCCGCGCCTCGATGAAGTGACGGATAACTGCTTTCGCGTGCCGAGCCGGATCAA
The DNA here is from genome assembly GCA_035568735.1 of Chthoniobacterales bacterium. Lineage (GTDB taxonomy): Bacteria > Verrucomicrobiota > Verrucomicrobiia > Chthoniobacterales > UBA10450 > Palsa-1392. Next base: position 2,684 of record DATMNS010000162.1, read on the forward strand.
TTCGACCTGGGGAGGAAACTTCACCGACATGGTGCGCTCGACCCATTTCCTCCAGATCATCGAGGCGGAAAATCTGGTCGAGAACGCGCGCATCGTCGGCGAACACTTCCTCAATCGCCTCCTCGAGCTGCAGGAAGAAGAAGCGATGTTTACCGCCGTGCGCGGTCGCGGTTTGTTTCTAGCCTTCGATCTGCCGGACCCGGCGACGCGGAATGAATTCTGGAAAGGGCTGTTCGACGGTGGCGTGCTCGCGTTGAAATCCGGCGAACGCGCGATCCGCTTCCGGCCGGCGCTCGACATCAGGAAAGAAGTCGTCGACGAAGCGATCGATCTGCTCCGGCAGCAATGCCGGCGGATGCGCCAGTAGCCATGACGGAACTTCTCGCGCAGCTGGGCATCTCCGGCACGGCTGAGGGCGCTTTCTCTGGCGAATGGCACGGCGGCGGCGCGGTGCATGAAAAGATTTCGCCGGTTGATGGCAAGTCGTTAGGTAAATTCCGCACGGCCTCGCCGGCCGATTACGACAAGGTGATGAGCCGCGCGCAGGAAGCTTTCACCAGGTGGCGCACCACGCCCGGACCGGTCCGCGGCGAAACCGTCCGACAGCTCGGCAACGCTCTGCGCGAACAGAAGGACGATCTGGGCAAGCTCGTCTCGCTCGAGTCGGGCAAGATTCTCGCCGAAGGCAAAGGCGAAGTGCAGGAGATGATCGACATCTGCGATTTCGCCGTGGGCCAATCGCGCATGCTTTATGGCCTCACGATTCAATCGGAGCGCCCGAACCATCGGCTGATGGAGCAGTGGCATCCTCTCGGCGTCATCGGTGTCATCTCCGCCTTCAATTTTCCAGTGGCCGTCTGGTCGTGGAACGCGGCCCTGGCCGCGGTCTGCGGCGATGCGACGGTCTGGAAGCCGTCGGAGAAAACGCCGCTCAGCGCCATCGCCGTGATCAAGATCGCGGAGCGCGTTTGTCGCGCGACGGGCGCGGACCCGGCGATTTTCACTCTCCTGATCGGCGACCGCCACAGCGTCGGCGAACCGCTCGCGGCTGATCGGCGCATTCCGCTCGTCTCCGCCACCGGCTCGACGGCGATGGGAATCGCGGTCGCGAAATCGGTCCACGGCCGGCTCGGACGGAGCATCCTCGAACTCGGCGGCAACAACGCGCTCGTCGTTTGCCCGAGCGCCGATCTCGAGATGGCGGCGCAATCGATTTTCTTCGGCGCCGTCGGCACCGCGGGCCAGCGTTGCACTTCCACTCGGCGCGTCATCGCGCATGAGTCGATTGCCGACAAATTGCGCGAGAAACTCCTCGCCGCCTACAAATCGGTCCCGATCGGAAATCCGCTCGACGAAAAAACGCTGATGGGTCCGTTGATCGATCGTCAGGCCGTCGACACCGTCCTCGATGCGATCAAGAAACTGAAGGCCGAGGGCGGCGAAGTCCTTTACGGCGGCGAGCGGCTCGACGGCGACCAGTATGCCGGCGGCTGTTACATGACACCCTGCCTCGCGAAGGCGAAACCGGATTACAAGATCGTCCACGACGAAACCTTCGGGCCGCTCCTTTACCTCCTGACCTATCGTGATTTTGACGAAGCGATCGCGATCAATAACAGCGTCCCGCAGGGTCTGACCTCGGCGATTTTCACGAATGACGTGCGCGAGGCGGAAAAATTCCTCAGTCCCGCCGGGAGCGATTGCGGGATCACCAACGTCAACACCGGCACGAGCGGCGCGGAAATCGGCGGCGCCTTTGGCGGCGAAAAAGAGACCGGTGGCGGCCGCGAAAGCGGGAGCGATTCCTGGAAGATGTACATGCGGCGGACGACGAACACGATCAACTACTCGAGCGAGCTGCCGCTCGCGCAAGGCATCCGCTTTGGCGGGCCGGAAGAAGGCAGCGCCACCGCCTAACGAATGGCCTTTTAAAGCAGAGCGGAGGATCAAATGGCCATCTTGATCGACGAGACGAAACGCGTGCTGGTGCAAGGCATCACCGGCCGGGAAGGCCCGGCGCGCACTCGGTTGATGCGCGAATACGGAACCAAAGTGGTCGCCGCTGTAACCCCGGAGCAAACGCGAGAGAAACCAATGGGGCGGATCGATCCGGTGAAACATGGTTACGACGGGCCAGCCGCACAGAGTGTGGCAAAATGAAGGCGCAGAAAATTGAGAAAAAGATTCTGACCAAACACCCGTTAGGCAAAAGCGGGAAGAACATCAGCCAGGATAAATATGAGCTGGCGAAAAAGACGATCCTCACCGCGTTGCGGACCGGGCAACTGACTCACACCGAATTGTTCGCAGAGCTAAATAAGAGCCTGGCGAGCAAGTTTACGGGGAACATCAATTGGTATGGCGAAACCGTGAAGCTCGATCTGGAAGCGCGGAAAATCATTGAACGCACTTCCTCCAAGCCGCCAAAGTACCGCCTGAATAAGGCATAACACCGTTCCGACGGGCCCGGTCCGAAACACTCGCGAAGGCTCAGAATCGCGGGCATCTCCAACAGTCCGCAACCAACCGCTAGAAAAGCGCAAGGCACCGGCAGCGGACTTTGTCCCGGCCTCGTAGGATCGAGGCCATGAAATTGGTCCGCACTTGTTTTTTCCGGCGCTGCAGAGCGGTTGCATGCCGCGCTTTTTTCGTTACCACTGCATCCTTAATCGTCGCGCAATCTTCTTCAGCTGATCAGCCAGCCGTGAGCAACGCGGAGTTGCTAAGGAAAATGGAAGCGCTCGAAGCGAAGGTCGCCGGGCTTGAGAGCCGGCTGGCAGAGTATGAGAACGGGGGAGAGAAAAATAAAAGTGCCGGGGCAAAATTGAAGGCCAATCCATATGCCGATGACGCCTCGGGTCCTCAAGGCCAACAGAGCATGACCGCAAGGAGCGAGACAGCCGCTTCCCCTAACGATCGTTCACTTTTTGGTCTCGGTTACCGCAGCCAGGCAATCCTGAGCATCGGAGCCTACGGCGAATTGAAATTTGGCGGGCAGCAGACGCCGGAAGGTTGGAAAGACGGTTTCGATGCCGGGCGCATCGTGCTCCTGCCGACGTATCAAATCGCCGATAACATCATCTTCAACGCCGAGATTGAGTTCGAGCACGGCGGCATCGCCGACGATGCCGATGACAAGCTGACCGGTGCGGTGGAACTCGAGCAGGCCTATATCGACTTCAGGTTCAACGAACACTTCAACTGGCGTGCGCCCGGGGTCGATGTCGTGCCTTTCGGTTTCATCAACCTTTTCCATGAGCCGACGCAATTTTATAGCGTGGATCGGCCTGAGCTCGATAACGGCCTCATTCCGACCACCTGGTTCGAAGGCAGTACCAGCATCTACGGCAAAATCGTGGACAACCTTAATTACCAATTCCAGATCAACACCGGGTTGGAAGATCTTGGCGAGAATTGTGGCGTGCCCGAGGGACCTTATGAGGCCGGTATTTCTGGCACCGAAGCGCTCGCCCTCGCCCGGACACCGATCGGCGATTTCAATCAAACCAAAGACGCTTTGGGCTATACCCTTCGACTCAGTTACACGCCGCCATTTATCCCCGGTCTGGCTGGGAGCACGAGTGTCTTCTTTACGCCCAACGTGACCCCGCGCGGCGCGCATTCCGACGATGGCCGCAGCCTCGGAAACGGCAGCGTCACCATGTTTGATACCGAGGTGCGTTATCGCATTCCGAAGACCGGATTCGAGTTCCGCGGAGAATTCGTCGACGTCTTGCTGGGCAGTCCCGTCAACCTGCGGGCGAACAACGATGGTGATCCGGAAAACAATGTCGGCAATAGCATGTGGGGCTTTTCGCTTGAAGCGGCTTATCACATCGATCTCGGCGATCGCTTCCGCAATGGCTGGGAGCTGGTGCCGTTCTATCGCTATACCTACGAAAATCTGCAGACAGGTGGTTTTGCCGGGAGCGACGAGAACTTGCCGACCGGCCAGGGGCGCCGTCAGTTTCACACCATCGGCCTTGCTCTTTTCCCCACGCCACAGGTTGTCTTGAAAATTGACTATCAATTCGCGCTCGATAATGCGCCGGACTCGCCGCGCGCGGATCATCTGTTGGGCGCGGTCGGTTTCTTTTTCTAGGATCGCAGTTCGAAGCCGCTCCGAGATGGACCAATTTCCGCGCTGGATTTTGCCCGCCGCGATCAGCGTCACGGTGCCGCTGCCTTGCTACGCGGTGCAATACCTGACGGTTCCGGCCGCACAAAAACTGTGCTTCCCTGATTGCGATCGCTTTGTCGCGGCTCACGTCAAATTTACGCCAGCGCAAATCCACGCAATCGAAGCAGCCAGCGGACAAAAGGAGTTGCTTCGCGGCCAGGAAATTTGGCGAGCGACGCGAAGCGGGAAACTGCAGGGCTTCTTTATCGTCGATTACGTTATCGGCAAACATCTCGTGATCGACTATGCAGTCGCGCTTTCCCCGTCCGGGGCCGTCAGACAGATCGAGATCCTCAATTATCGCGAGAGCTACGGCGGTGAGATTCAAAATCCCGAATGGCGCAAACAGTTTGTCGGGAAAACCTCCCGCTCGCATTTCGCCTTGAACGACGGCATCACCAACATCAGCGGCGCGACTCTCTCCAGCCGGCACGTCACCGAAGGGGTGCGTCGAGTCCTTGCCACGTATGAAATCTGTCTCAAGTGAGGTGCGGCGGGCACGCCCGCTCCTCGGCACGTTCGTCGAAATTACGGCGCAAGGGAGAGACGAAACGACCTTGCATCGCGCGATCAATGACGCTTTCGCCGCGGTTCGTCAGGTGCACGATTTGATGAGCTATCACGATCCCGAGAGCGACGTTTCCCGCTTGAATCGCCATGGCTTTGTCCAAAACGTAACCGTCCATCCATGGACCTGGCAGGTCTTGCAGGCGGCTGGTGAATTCTCGCGCCAGAGCGGCGGCGTATTTGATATTACGGTCGCTCCCGAACTCACCAGACGGAATTATCTTCCTCCATCAGGTTACGACTCGGATGCGAGTTCTACCTGGCGAGACGTTTCCCTGGGCGAAAACGGCAGAACGTTTTTCCGTCGACGCGCGACCATCGATCTCGGCGGAATTGCAAAAGGCTTCGCAGTCGATCGCGCCGTTGAAGCACTCGTCGCGGGCGGTGCGCAGAGCGGAATAGTAAATGCCGGCGGGGACTTGCGCGTCTTTGGGCCCGAGCCGCGTCTTGTCCACATCCGGCACGCGCAGGATTCGCGAGCAATCGGTGGCGCAATCATGTTACGCGAAAGTTCGCTCGCCACCTCTGCTCTTTACGGTCGTGAAGGCGACCACAGGCAGACGGGTGCGCTCATCGATGGCCGGACGGGCTGTCCCGCCCTCGGACCGGTCAGCGTGAGCGTTTACGCGCCCGATTGCATGACAGCGGATGCGCTGACCAAAATTGTGCTGGCGTTGCGCGACGACGCTCGGCCAATCTTGGATCGATATCGGGCCGGTGCATTTATTTTTGTCGGCGATTCTTCGTTTTGTGAACTCCGCAGCAGACAGGCGACATAACGGTATCAGGCTGGGCCGTCGCCACGAATGGTCGGTCTACGTCGTACTGGCGATTGTCTTCAGCAGCGGTGTGGTTTGGGCGTGGCTCCATCATTTCGCACGGCGAGCGGGCGAATTTGGCGAGAGCGGGCACCCGGCCGAATTGTGGATGCAAAAAGTCCACGGCGCGTCCGCGATGTTCGCTCTTATCGTGCTCGGGTCGTTGCTTGTCTTTCACATTCCGCGGGCGTGGAGGGCGAAGCGCAACCGCCCCACGGGTAGCTCGCTCTTCGCTCTCTTCGCATTTCTAGCCGGCAGCGGCTACGCGCTTTACTATTCGGGCGGTGAATCCCTGCGCGCGTGGATGAGCTGGAGCCATCTCTGGGTTGGAATCGCTCTGCCGGTCTTCGTCGCCCTGCATGTATGGCGCGGGAAACGGGCGACTGCGCCGAAATCCCTTGAAAAGTCAGTCCCCGGGATGGCGGCGAGAAACAATTTTCGTTAGGTTCATTCCTCGACCTGCCCGCCGCGATCTGAAACACTGAACCGGGCTCCTTTCTCGCCTATCGATTTTTTGGCCTGCCCAAGGAACCAAAACTGGGTCAGTATTCCAGACAGAATCGAGCCAACCACCATGAAAACCACCGAACCAGCCGTCTACGCTGGCCGCGAACGTGTACCTGGCATCGTTGCGCTTTTGCGATCAATGAGTTCATCCGAAGTTGCAGAGTCGATGACGCACGATCGACCTTCGCCACAAAATGCCTTTATAGGATGGGGATTCTGGCGTAGAAATGGGGAAACTGATCCATGGACATTAATTCTCTAATGGAGCCCGAACGATGACACAGCCACAACCCTACGTCCCCACCGCACGCGAGCAGAAATTTCTCGAGAGC
>DATMNS010000163.1:0-2073 GCA_035568735.1 Chthoniobacterales bacterium
AAGAACTGTGCATATCCGGAGGGGCGCCCCTGGACGCGCGGAAGCGCGTCCCTCCGAGCGTTAGTGACACTTCGCCTCGAGACGGCGCCTAGTGTTTGCTCAGCCGGCGAAAGAGGTAGGCGCCGATAAAGATAAAGAGCAGGTTAGGGAACCAGACGAGCAGCTCGGGATGGATCTTGGCATTGCCCCGCATCGTGTCGGCGATGATGATGAAGAGAAAATAAAAGATCGCCACGATCAGGCCGGTGGCGAAGCCGACCGAGGTCTCGCGCCGATGGGTGGTGATGCCTAACGGCACGCCGATGAGGGCAAAGGCAATGCAGGCAAACGGAAAGGAGAAACGTTTGTTGATCTCGGTCCGGGTTGCGCTCAGATCGGAGCGACCCGCCCCCGACTTCAATTGCTCCATCAACTGCGCAAGAGAGAGGGCGGAGCGCGTCGGTCGCTTTTTCTCCTTCTCGTAAAGTTCCTCGAGGCTGATCGGCAGGGTCCCCTCCGCCAGGCTGATGCCGTCGCGGATTTTGCGCAGGTCGTAGGGATCTTTCGCGTCACGCTCCTGGTAGCGCGCATTGTAAAGGTGCAAAAGGAGTCGTTTGTTAGGCAAATCGGTTTCCAGCTTGCCGCTGCGGGCGTGCGTCACCCGCACCGGGAGCGCGCGCTCGTCCATCTGGAAGACGATGATGTTCTCCAGTTGGTTGCCTTCTTTTTTGCCGACGTAGATTTTGCGGCCGGGGAATTGGTCGATCACCTGGTCGCCGCCAAAAAGCGCAATCGGGTTCTGCGTCGCGAGATCGAAGATGCTGCTGCGCAATTTTTCCTGCGCGGCCGGGGCGACATCGACGTTCAGCCACAAACAAATGACGGTGCTGATCACGGCGAGGACGGCGAGCGGCACGCAGACGCGCGTCACGCTGACGCCGTTGGAGCGGAGGGCGATCAATTCGTTATCCGCCGAGAGCCGGCCGAAGACGAGCAGGACGGCGGTCAGCAAGCCCCACGGGATGGTGAAGATGAGCGAGAAAGGCAGGACGTAGGCGATGAAGGTGATGAGGAACTCGATCGGCACGTCGTGATTCACGAGAAGCGGGAGGAGTTTGCGAAAAATGTTGCCGACCACGAGGACGAGGCTGAGCACCGCGATCGCGAAGAGCACGTTAACGATCAGCTCGCGGCCGACGAAGCGGTCGATCAATTTCATGGCAGCCTGTTCCGGCGTCGTTCCATCCCGCTCACTCCGCCGCTTGTCAATGGCCGATCGGGTCTTGGGCCGCCGTTCTTCGACTCGCTGGCGGAAATGGGCGTTTTTGGCGGACGCGCGCGCGAAAACTGCCTCGTCAGCTCCTCAGAATCTTCAGAAAACCGCTGAGAGAAGGAATTTCCAGAAAAATTCCAGAGAATTGGATTGACACAAGAATTGTAACTGAAATATAACCGGCTCCGGTTAATTAGGAGTACTAACAATATGAATCATAACGACACGGTTCCTTCCAAATCAACACAGCCAGAGAGTGACCTGCCCGCGAAGGATACGACATCCAATCACGGAACCAGTCGGCGTAAATTTCTAAGCCAGGTGGGCGCAGCGCTCGCCGGCGGCGCGGTGCTCGGCAAAGTCGCCTCTGCCTCCGGCCAAAATTACAATCCCGCGATTGGGGATGGCATTCCCACACCCGCCAATGTGTCGGATAAGAGACTCGCCCAGGCCTTCGCGATTCGGGTTGGCGCGGCGACGAAAGAAGCGCTCATCCCGATTCCGCCGCATACCACGAACGGCGACGAACAGCGCTATTCCGACAAGTCAGGCACCTGTACCAAAGGTATTCTGCAAGATGGAATCGGACTGGTGAACCTGGCCGCTTTCCAGACTTTCCGGCACGCCATCAATACCGGTAAATTTGCAGACTGGGAAAATGTGATCACGGGCGGCCCGCGAACACAGAATGGCCCGCTTGGAGGACGCGCCTTCGCCTTGGAAGGGAGCGACGATGTGCAGTTCGGGGATGCACCATCGCCGGCCAATCAAATAAACCAGGTCGTGGTCCCGCCCGCACCCGCGCTCGCCGGTCAAACCTA
>DATMNS010000164.1:0-2594 GCA_035568735.1 Chthoniobacterales bacterium
TGTTCTACAGGCCCTTCTTCATCTTGATCGCCGGCGGAGGTTCGACGTGGCCGCCGAATCCTTTGCGCATCGCCGATAAAACTTTCTCCGCAAAGGTGTGTTCCATGCGCGAACGAAAACGGGTGTAGAGAGCAACCGAGAGAACCTCGGCGGAGATACCTTCTTCCAGCGCCGCTTGAATAGTCCACCGGCCTTCGCCCGAATCTTCGACAAAGCCCGAATAACTACTCAGTTTGTTATCCCCAGCCAAAGCTGTCGCAGTCAGATCCAGCAACCATGACGAAATAACACTCCCGCGACGCCAAAGCTCTGCGATATCCGCGAGGTTGAGATCGTAGGAAAGTCCAGCCGGCAGGTTTTTAGAGTTAGCTCCAAGCAAGATATCGAATCCCTCGGCATAGGCCTGCATCAAACCATATTCGATTCCGTTATGGATCATCTTGACAAAGTGGCCGGCGCCGGACGGGCCGCAGTAAAGGTAGCCTTGCTCCGCGGTGCTCTGCATTTTTTCGCGACCAGGCGTCTTTGGAATGTTGCCCGGACCCGGCGCGAGCGTGGCGAAGATCGGATCGAGCCGCTGGGCGGCGGATTGATCGCCGCCGATCATCATGCAATAGCCGCGCTCCAAGCCCCAGACTCCGCCGCTCGTGCCGGCGTCCAAATAATCGATGCCGCTCTCCTTCAGCATCGCGCTCCTGCGGACGTCGTCTTTATAGAACGAGTTACCGCCATCAATGATCGCGTCGCCCGCCGCGAGGAGTTTGGAAAGCGCGACGACCGTTTCTTCCGTGGGCGCACCGGATGGGAGCATGATCCAAACCGCGCGCGGGGGATTGAGCTTTTCGACCACTTCTTCGAGCGACGACGCGCCCGCCGCGCCTTTCTTTTCGAGGTCGTCGACAGTCTCCGCGTTCCGATCGTAAACGACGCATTCATGCGAGCCCTTCATCAAGCGTCGCGCCATGTTTGCGCCCATTCGGCCAAGGCCAACCAGTCCAATTTGCATATTAGTCTTTCGAGTTCAGCGGCCCTTTCGGGCGCCAGTTATTGATTTCTGCCATAAACGAAATCCACCGAGAAATGCGTCATCATTGTCACCGGCGCGACATCCCGCAGGTAACTTCTTTAGTTTCTTTACGTTGCCTCCTCCGAGGACCACATCGTCGGGCTCGAGGGCAGCCACCAGACGCTTCACGACATCGATGACAAAGCTCTGCCATTTATTCTGGCCGTACTTCTTCAATCCCCGGATCCCGACGTAGTCTTCGAAGGTGGCCTTCTTGTAAGGCAGGTGGCCTAGCTCCATCGGCTCGACGATGCGATCTATGATCATCGCGGACCCCAGCCCGGTTCCGAGTCCCAGGAACAGCATCTTGCCGCCTTTGTAACTCCCGAGCGCCTGCAGCGCCGCATCGTTCACGACCTTGACGGGACATTTGAAGGCTGCTTCGAAATCGAAACCCGCCCATCCTTTTCCAAGATTCCATGGCTCCCGAACCGGTCTGTTCCGGAGGACCGGGGCCGGAAAACCAATGGAAACGGCGTCGTACTTCCAATCCACGACCAGCTTCCGGACTGCTGTAATCAGCCGCTTTGGGGTCAAAGCCGGCCCCGAATCAAACTCCCGAGGGGCACCTTGGCCGGTCGCAAGGAATTTGACGTGGGTGCCGCCCACATCAATTACCAGCACCTTCATGGCAGGTTTCATGGCACCAGGTGCTCTCTCAGCGCGCTGCTACTCGAATAGATTGTTTCATTGATTGGATCGACAAAACCAGGCAACGGGATATCTGCGAAGCTCACGTTCGACGAACGTCGCCAATACCCTGGAAGAATTCCAGCGCAATCAGGTCAAAAAGAATTTTTCGAGCGCCTTTGATTCGGGCCGGGAACGGAGGAGTCGTGGGTGGACAGTTAGATCTGCATTGAACGCGAATGAGACAGAGCGCTTGCGATCGCGCCCGTCTCAGGAACAGTTCCCGCTTCCGCCAATGCTCACCGTTTCACAAGTCACCAAGTCTTTCGCCGGGCGCATCCTTTTCGAGGATGTCTCGCTCCAGGTGAATCGCGGCGATCGCATTGGACTCGTCGGGCCTAACGGCGCCGGCAAATCAACCCTCTTTACCCTCATTCTCGGCGAAGCCTCGCCGGATTCCGGTTCAGTCTCGCTCGAGAAAAGCGCGGTCATTGGTTTTCTCCCGCAAGAAACCGCGGCGGCTGGCGAAGAAACGGTCCTCGAACTCGCGCTCGCGACCTCGCCTGAGTTGGTGCAGGCGCGACAACTGATCAAGCAACATGAGTCGGGCAATGGCGCGGACGACGAGGCGTATCACGCCGCGCTCCACGTCCTCGACGAGCACGGCGGGTGGGAGCTTGAACCCAAAGCGAAACGCATTCTCGCCGGGCTCGCTTTTCGCGAGAGCGATTTTGCCCGGCCGGCTTCCGCCTTAAGCGGCGGCTGGATCATGCGCGCACATCTCGCCCGGCTCCTTGTCATGGAGCCGGATCTGCTTCTCCTCGACGAACCGACCAACCACCTCGACCTCGAGTCGTTAGTCTGGTTTCAGGAATATTTGAAAAATTATCCGGGCGCG
>DATMNS010000165.1:0-4249 GCA_035568735.1 Chthoniobacterales bacterium
GTGTTCACGTCGAAATAGGCAGCCTTAGAAAAACCCGCGGAGAAACGCCGTCGCTTCATCCGAGATGCCGGCGATCTTGTTCGTTGCCTGCCGATAGAATTTGAAATTGAGCTCGGTCTCGGGTCGGCCGTCGTTCCAATTGGAAAAAAGTTTGAGCTTGCACCGTCCCAGGCGCCGCTTGGCCAGCGCGGTGCGCCTGATGGAGATACTCACGCGCGGCGTTTGCCGGGCAATCCCGCGTTTCTTTGCGATCACTTTGGCTGAAGTGACGACGCCGCTCGCGATCAGACCTGGCCCGCCCTCATGCTCGCTCGCGAAGACGAAGATCGTATCGCCTTGGGCGATCTGCCTGCCACCATACATCGTCTTCTGCGCGCTGAACACGAACGTCTCTGCCCCCGAATCGCTCACTTTGGCTTTGATCGCGAACAACCTGTTCCTCATCGCACCTCGTTAATTTCCATGGCCGTTGATGGCACCAGGCCTAACGATAATAAGATGATCCGCCGCCGGCGTTGGAAGAAACTGGTGCGAGCGAATGAATGGAATGGACTGGCAAGTCATGAGATGGACGGGAAGCCCCTTGTTTGTTGCTTTTCAGGGCGAAGCGCGAGCGAACTGGAAGTTTGCTAATTGAAAAATCGCGGAGGCGGAAGCCTTCGACGCCACCTCGAAGACCGACGGGTTGTTGTTGTCGAGGTTATCGCACCAGCGCCCTGGGAAATCGACGCATCCGCCATTGAAGCTGGGAATTTTGCCTTCGTAATTGCCCGGCACACCGCCCCAGATTTCGATTTCCCACGGTTTTTTGCAGCAATCTTGCTGGGTGAGAATGCCGGAGTTGGGAATGCCAATGAGGCTGAAGGAATTCGAGTCTGTTCCCTCGTTTCCGAACCAGGCCGCGCGCGCTGGAGTCCCGATGGTGTCGAAGTAATCGGCGAAAAACTGGTTACCAACCCGCGACTGAGGAACCACGTTGGGCGGAAAGCGTTGCACATTTGGAGCGAAAGCCGGATCGGCCACGAGGTAATCGTAATTCGGCGTCGCGGTCACATCGACATCGACGTCGAAGGCAATTCGCTGCCGCTCGGCCGCGCTTAAATTCTCGGTGTAATAGCGCGAACCGAGCAGGCCAATTTCTTCGCCCCCAAACCAGATGTAGCGCAGGCGATTGCGCGTCGGCGTCTTTGCCATCTGCAAGGCCACTTCCAGAATCGTGGATGACCCGGAAGCGTTATCCAAAATGCCCGCGCCATAAATAGAGTCGAGGTGCGCATCGACGACCACGACGTGATCCGCGTCGCCAAACGGCGACTCTGCGATCACATTGTAGTCCACGCCGGATTTTTGCTCCGCCGGAATATCGAGCCGCACCAGCGGCGCGTGACCCTCCTCGCATTGCCGGCGCAGTTCCGCACCGACCGCAAACGAAGCCATGCCGACGACCGGGATGGTCGCCGGACGTATCAGTCGCACCTGGAAGGCCGAGCCATCATCGGGCCCTGCCGGTTCCAAGGCGAAGTCTGCGCCGTCATGGTTGTAGAGAATGACCGCGGCCGCGCCCGCCGCGCAGGCATTGGTCACCTGCAGGTCGTAGCTGCACGACCCGCGTCGCAGGAGCGCAACGCGACCAGGCACGAAGCTTTTCCATTCCTCCGGCGTATCGCCTCTGCCCGAGCCACTCGCAGGTTGCACCGGCGCGGAAATCGTCCCGCCCGCGGAAAGCCGCGCCACAAACCAGTCCTGCTTGAAAACGTAGCTCTTGTCCGGCGCAGTGAAGTGCGCCTGCTCGCCGATTTCGACGTTGCGATAGAGATAGGGCTGAATCGTGACGTGATACCCGGCCTCGCGCATCAACCGGGCAACATAGTCGACCGAAGCCTTGTAGCCCGGCGTGCCGGTATCGCGATTGCCGTGACCGTTCGGGCCGGGATTTTCGTCGGCGATGCGCTGGAAATCGACGAGATGACTCCAGAGCGCCTGGCCGTGGATGGATGCGACCAGCTTCTGCGCCGTGTCGTTCGCCTGGACAACGCCCGCAGTCGTCTGCGCGAGCGCCTGGAAAACTGGAAATGCGATGGAAATTAAGCAAGCCAGCAAGACCTTTGGCAACTGGGCAAGCTTCATAGCGAATGCAGCATCGCGCTCTTGCGACGCCTGTAAAGTGGACTTCGCGCGCCTCCATGGGGTAAAGTCATTTCATCATTCCGAAGTGCGCGCCTAACCAGCACAAGATGAGCCGCCGCGAGCGAATGGCGCCTCTGGAGAAAGAGCGCCCGGTGCGCTAGCCTAACAGGACGCACAAAAGCGCGACGACAAAGAGCGCCAGGGCGATCAGGCAGGCGTAGACAATCGCGTCCTGCTTTCGCGCCCGGCGAGCGGCCTCGGCGTAGGGGACACGGGTGAAACTCACCATGGTGTAGAGCGGGAGGTAGAGGCCGCGGAGCAGGCCTTCGAGGGTGTGGTCGAGTTTTTTCTTCGCCCGGAAGCTGCGCGCGGCGGTCTTGTCGCGCATCTCGATGAAGTTGTGTACGGCAAGGTCGGCGAGGGCGTCGGCATTCTCTTTGCGCCGCGCGAAATACTCGGCGAAGGCGCGCTTACGGTCGTTAGGGAACTCCGCCAGGCATTCGTCAAAGACGACGCAATCCTCGAAGGCGGCGTTCATCCCCTGCCCGTAGAAAGGTACGACGGCGTGGGCCGCGTCGCCGACGAGTGCGACCTTGTCCTCGTAATGCCACGGCGCGCAGCGGATGGTGACGAGCGAGCCGGTCGGGTTTTCCCTAAAGTCGTCGAGCAGCGCGGGCATGAGCGGGACGGCGTCGGGGAATTCCTCGTGGAAGAAGCGTCGGAAATCGTCGTCGCTCGTCGTGGTCGCGAAGCTGCGCGGGCCGTCGAATTCCCAAAAGAGAGTGCAGGTGAAGGAACCGTCGGGGTTGGGGAGCGCGATCATCATGAAGCTCTTGCGCGGCCAGATGTGGAGAGCGTTTTTTTCCATCGGCCACGAGCCGTCAGCCGCGGGTGGGATGGTGAGTTCCTTGTAACCGTGGGCGAGATAGCTCTGGCTGTATTCGAAACGGTCGAGCCGTTGCAGCGCGCCGCGGACCGCGGAGAAAGCGCCATCGACTCCGATAACAGCGTCGGCCCGCGCCTCGACCAACTGGTTCGTCGCGGTGTCGAGCAGTTGCGCGGCGGGCGCGTTCAGGTCGACATCAATACAGCGGTGATTGAATTTGACCCGCACGTTGGGATAACGCTGCGCGGCTTCGATTACGACGGTATTGAGCGCGCCGCGGCCGATCGAGTTGATGCATTTGTTCGGGTCGCGGTCGTAGGGTGAGAAATGCAGGTCGCCGGAGCGGTCATGGATCATGCGGCCGCGCATCGGGATGGCGTGCTGGAGGACTTCATCGGCGATGCCGAGCTGCCGGAGGGCGTGGATGCCGCGGGTGGAGAGAGCGAGATTGATCGAGCGCCCGCCCACTGTGTTGCCCGCACGCGGGTCGGCCCGGCGCTCGTAGAGATCGATTTCATAGCCGCGCCGGCCGAGGTAACCGGCGAGTAGTCCCCCGGCGAGCCCACTGCCGATCAGGGTCAATTTTGATCCCATTGGGCTCTACCGTGGCCGTTTCCGGTAATTTGCCAAGCCCGGAAGGCGCGCGTCGATTGGAGATCGGGCGGTTGCAAATACCGCGCGTGGCACTATGGCTGCTCAAGGTATGCCTTCAGCGCAATGAATCCTGAACCCGAACCAGACCAGAACGAGCGCAGCGGCGGGACTTTTGCGCTCAAAGCGATCCTCCTGGTGGACGACGACAAGCAGCTCGCCTCGGCCCTGCAGTGGATCCTGGCGGACGCAAATTTTCTCGTCGATGTGGCCTTCGACGGCAACGAAGCGTTGCTCAAAGTGAAGGCGCACGATTACGACGCGGTCATCTGCGACCTGAAAATGCCGCACCTGCGGGGCGACGCGTTCTATCTCCAGGCGAGGGAAATGCGCCCGTCTCTAGCGGATCGTTTCATTTTCATCACCGGCTACGCGACCGACCCCAACATCAGGCAATTCCTGATCGAGAACGAGGTCAAATTCCTAGTCAAACCTTTCCCCATCAAAGGACTGATTTCCTGCGTGCAGGAAATGTCCCGCTAAGCATTTCGCGGCCTTCGTCGGCGATCGTTGTCTTCGTTAGGGCAGTTGACCGGGACCCCGTCCTTCAGACCCTGGCGTCGATCCACTCCGTCGCCGGAAGTC
>DATMNS010000166.1:0-2991 GCA_035568735.1 Chthoniobacterales bacterium
CGTCATGAATCTTGCGGACCCGCTCCGGCTCGCTGACGCAGAGTTCCTCGAAACAACGCTCGAGGGGAACGCCGTCGTCGAGCAGCATCGTGCCCATCGCGCCGTCGCCGCAGACTAAACGGCTCTGAAGTTCGTCAAGGAGGTCCATCGGCTAAGCGCTTAGCGCCGACCCGGGCGGAGGTCAATCCGTCATCCCCACGGCACAGAGCAGAACGACTGCCCCCCATCGGCTTCGTCGAAATCCTGCCCACTGAAGCACTCGAGCCTAACGAGCGAGAATAACCTGTTTCTTATCCCAGGCATGCTTGCCTCCGCAATGCGAGCAGGTCACCATCCCGGGCTTGAGTTTGGTGGCGGCGAACACATCCTCTTCAATCACGATTCCGGTCACGTTGAGTTTTTTCGTTGTCGGACATCTCACCAGAATTCTTTTGATCACAGCGCGAATATCTCACACGCGACGCCGAAATGCTCGCGCTATCTTCCTTGGTGTTCCAACCGCTTCCTCATCATCCTCGTGTTAAAAGGATTGCTCAAGAAAGAGCCAACAACTTCCAACAAACACCAATAAGTGATGGCCATCTGTCCAACTCTTGTTTTGTCGGTCTTGGCGTTGCACTGTTATTAACCGCCACCAAACCGATTTTCCGCGGGGAAATAGCGCGCCAGACGGGGTTATTAAGACAATGAAGATTAAGGATTTGAATCGTTCCTACAAGGAATCCTCTTCAGAGCTGTGCAAAACTTTGGCGCTCACATCTCCGCAGATAGCTTTCGCCTGGATGAAATGATTGCCGCGGAGCAATCTCTCAAACGGTGTATGAACCGCGCTCTTTGCGAAAAGGCATGAGCGCCGCGTACCGCGTAATCTCACCGCACGACCCTGATCCCACGGCTGCAGGCTGCTGCGCGCTGGCGATCATGACGAAAGCGCCGCGGGCCGGCCAGGTGAAGACGCGCCTCACGCCGCCCCTCACGGCGACGGAAGCAGCCGCGCTGAACATTTGCTTCCTGCGCGATATCTCCGCCGCAATTGCGCGGGTGGGCGCGAACACGAGCGGGATTGGCTGCTACACGCCCGTCGGCGCCGAGGAAACATATCGCGGGATCTTTCCGGACAAATTTCAACTCATCGCCCAGCGCGAGGGTAATTTTGGTGATCGACTCATTTTTGCCGTGCAGGATTTGCTCGGTGTTGGCTTTGCTTCGGTCTGCCTGATCAACTCCGACAGTCCGACTGTGCCCACGTCTGCTTTTGTGCAGGCGGCAGAGATTCTTTCCTCGCCTGGCGACAGCGTCGTGCTCGGCCCATCCGACGACGGAGGTTACTATCTGATTGGCTTAAAGCAGCAGCATCGTCGGCTCTTCGCCGGGATTGATTGGAGTACCGATCGGGTCTGCGCGCAGACGTTGCAGCGTGCCGCGGAGTTGCACCTTGACGTTCGTCTTCTGCCGCCGGGTTACGACGTGGATGATTGCGCGACGCTGCGCCGGCTTTGCGACGATTTGTTAGGCCCTAATGCCAGCGGGAACAAAAACACAGCGCCCGCGACGCGCGAATTTCTCGCGGAAATCATCGCGTGCGAGGGCCGCGCGCGTCTCTGGCCGATCGAGCCGGTCACCCTTTCCGCGCGATGAAACGTGCGCTCGTCACCGGCGGCGCGGGTTTGATCGGTTCCCATCTCGCCGACCTCCTCCGGCGCGAGGGCTGGCGCGTCCGCGTCCTCGATAATCTCGAACCGCAAACCCACCGCCACGGCCGGCCGGCCTGGGTGGTGGAGGATGCCGATTTCATCGAGGGCGATCTCCGCGATCGCGCAACGATGACCGCGGCACTCGCCGGCGTCGATGTCGTCTTTCATCAAGCGGCCTACGGCGGTTACATGCCGGAGATTGCCAAGTATGTGCACGTTAACAGCCTCGGCACCGCGCAAATGCTCGAGGTGATTCGAGAACACAACCTGCCAATCAGGAAAATCGTCGTCGCGTCATCGCAGGCGGTTTACAGCGAGGGCGCCGGCCGTTGCCCGGAACATGGGCTCGTCTTTCCGCTGGTGCGCCCGGTTGAACAACTGCGGACGGGCGATTGGCAGGTGCATTGTCCGGTTTGCGGGGCGGTCACAACGACTGCGCCCACGCCGGAGAACGCCCCGATCGGTGGCGAGACGGTTTACGGCCTGACGAAGGTCGATCAGGAGAAATTGGTGCTCCTCTGGGGCAAACAGGTCGGCATCCCGACCGTCGCGCTCCGCTATTCCTGCACCTATGGCCCGCGCCAATCCATCTTCAATCCCTACACCGGCGTGATCGCGATTTTCTGCACCCGCTTGCTCAATAACTTGCCGCCTGTGCTCTACGAGGATGGCGAACAGACGCGTGATTTTTCTTTCGTCGAAGACATCGCGCGCGCCAACTTGCTCGCCGCCGAAAGCGACTCGCTCGACGGCCTGCCAGTCAACGTCGGCAGCGGCCGCGGCGTCCCAATTCGGGAAGTGGCCGAACAAATTTCTCACGCGCTCGGTATTCGGATTGCGCCGCAGGCGGAAGGCGAATTTCGACCCGGCGAGATGCGTCACCTCACCAGTGACATCGAGCGCATCCGTGCGGCCGGCTACCAGCCGCAGGTCGATCTCGCCGCCGGGATTGGTCGCTATCTCGACTGGATTCGCGGGCAAGGAGACGTGCGCGATTATTTCAGCGACGCGGCTGATGTCCTGCGCCGCAAGGGTATCGTCCACCGCGTTGCCCGGGCGTGAAATCGCGCATCTCCGTCATCATTCCCGCGCTCGACGAGGAAGGGCCGATCGGCGCGGTGGTGCGCGCTTGCCTAACGACCGGTCTTCCCGGGGAAGTCATCGTGGTTGACAACGGCAGCACCGACGCCACGTGTGAGCGCGCCCAGGCAGCGGGCGCGCGGGTCGTGTCCGCGCCGCGCGGTTACGGGCGCGCCTGCGCGGCGGGGATCGCGGCGCTCGATTCACAAACCGAAAT
>DATMNS010000167.1:0-9491 GCA_035568735.1 Chthoniobacterales bacterium
ACGCCCGTCACGATCACCGGCACTTCGGGCAGCCTGACCAAGACTTTTAATTTCACCCTAACGGTGAATCCATCCGCAAATTAACGCAGCCGTCACGCTGCTCGTCGCATCGCAAAGTGGCACTGACCGGCTTCGCCGTCCGAAGAAGCTGACAAAAAAGTAAGGTTGGCGGCTCACGAATGAAACGCGCTCGCTCGCGGGGGCTGCCTCGCCGTTTTGCCTTGACTACCCTCGTCTGTTTCTGTAGTCGGGACGCTTCGCATAGGGAGTTTTTTATGATGCTTTTTAGAATGTTAAGAGTCGGCGTTTTAACCGGTCTGCTATCGCTGTGGTTGGTTCCCCTCGCGTCGGGCCAACTGGCGCCGACCCAGAGGGTGCCACGAAATGTGCCGCTGGAGACATACGACAACCCGCCGGCTGCCCCTCGCGTCATGGAGACTTCGCCGCGCATGATCTCGCAATTCGGTTCCTTCACCAGCTTCCAGGTGAACGTCAATGCGAGTGGCCAGAATATCCTCGGCGATGCCGCGAATGAGTGCTCGATCTCGGTGAATCCCATAGACGGCACCAAGAAAACGATTGCCTGGCGACAATTCAACGATGTGACCTCCAACTTCCGGCAGGGTGGGTGGGGTTACACGACCAATGGCGGGACCACCTGGACCTTCCCCGGGGTTCTCGAAAACGGCGTCTTCCGCAGCGACCCGGTGACAAAGTCCGATGAGGTCGGAAACTTCTTCTATCTCAGCCTGCAATCCGACGTAAACGAGGATTTTTTTTGTGACGATCTGTGGCGCTCGCTCAACGGCGGTCAATCCTGGACGCTGCTTTCTGGCGAGAAAGGGGGCGGCGGCGGCGACAAGCAATGGCTCACGATCGATAAGACCAGCGGCCCGGGCCATGGGTTTCAATACCAGTCGGACGACGGCATTAACTGCAGCGGCGGCGGGGTGCAATTTCAACGTTCCATCAACGGTGGCGTCACCTGGCAGTCGCCGATTGTTATTCCTAACTCGCCGACGGACGGAACGCTGGACGTGGACAGCAATGGCAACCTGTTTATCGGCGGCGAAGGATTCAGCCAGTTCTTCTGCGAGCGCTCGAGCAACGCGCAGCTTGCGAGCCAGACACCTACTTTTGACCAAAGCAAATCCGTCAACCTGGGCGGCTTCCTCGGGAGCGGTGGGATCAATCCAGCCGGACTGGATGGAATGGTATTCCTCGCCATCGATCACTCCGGCGGACCGACCAACAATAACATTTACATGCTGGCCAGCGTAGTGCCGTCCGGCCGCAGTACGACCGACGTGATGTTTGTCCGCAGCACGGACGGCGGCCTGACCTTCAGCACGCCGAAGAAGATCAACGACGACCCGGTCAATCCCAGCAAGTGGCACTGGTTTGGGACCTTTTCGGTCGCTCCTAACGGACGGCTCGATGCGGTCTGGTATGACACGCGGAATGCGGCGAATAACACCGATTCGCAACTCTTCTATTCGTGGAGCACCGACGCGGGCGTGACCTGGGCGCCGAACGTGGCGGTGAGCATTGCGTTTAATCCGTTCGAAGGCTATCCGAACCAGAGCAAGATAGGCGATTACATCACCATGGTCTCGGACAGCACCGGCGCCGATGTGGCCTATTCGGCTACCTTTAATTTCAACGCGAGCCGAAACCAGCACGAGGAAGACGTTTATTATGTCCGGGTCGCTCCTACTGCCTCTGGAATCAACCTCCTGAGCGCGGCGTCGCGCCTGACTCATGGCGCGGCGGGGACATTCGATGTGAACATGCCGCTAACTGGTGTCTCCGGGGTGGAATGTCGCAGTGCCACGACCTACAACGCCGTCTTTACCTTCGATGCCCCGGTCACGTCGGGTCAGGTTACTGTCCTAAGCGGCACGGCCACAGTAGGAGCCATTACCTTCAGTGGCAACAGCATGACGGCACAACTCACGGGTGTGACGGCGGCCGAGGTTGTAACTCTCCATACGCAGAACATCAATGGCGATGGGCTACCGCATGGAGATGTTCCATTTGGTTTCCTTGTCGCCGACGCCGACGCCAGCCGTGTGGTTGGCAAGTCCGATCAGACCCTGGTCAAGGGCCAACTGAACCAGCCGGTGACGAGCGCCAATTTCCGCGAGGATCTCAACGCAGACGGCCGGATCAAGAGTGCGGACACCAATCTGGTGGGGACTAACAAGGGCCACTCGATTCCCTAACTCGAGCGAGACTACCTGATTGGAGGGAATCGCGTTGTCGATTCCGCGGTCCCGACGGCGCGGTGCCCTCCAAGGGATCTTCCGATCGTCATTCCGGATGGGAATAGGCGCCGGATGCGTCGTTTGGAGGCCAAAATGAGGGGTGGAACGCGAAGTGTCGGACACGGCGTCGGGCCCAAATCGGTCGGGGTGCACTTGTCCCCTTTCTTTTTTCGCCAAGCCGTGGGCATATTGCCTTCGTCCTCATGACCACCGCCAATAAGATCACCGTCGTCCGCATCCTGATGATCCCCGCCTTCGTTATGATGGCGATCTACTACGGCGAAAGCATCAAGGCGGGCGCACCGCAGGAATGGCAGCGCTTTACGGCGATCGCGATCTTTCTCGTCGCCGCGGTGAGCGATGGTCTGGATGGCTACATCGCCCGCCGCTATAACCAAAAGAGCGCGCTCGGCGTGATTCTCGATCCGATCGCCGACAAGGGTCTGCTCCTCAGCGGCATCATTACGCTGAGCATCAGCAACTGGAGCGACGTTGATCCGCAATACGGACGTTTCCCGGTCTGGTTTCCGGTCCTTGTCATTAGCCGCGATGTCGTCATCGTCGTCGGCAGTGTGGTGCTCCAGTTGCTGGTCGGCAAAGTGCGCGTGCAACCGAACTGGACAGGAAAAATCGCAACCTTCCTCCAGATGGTGGCGATCGCGTGGGTCATGTTGCAACTGATGTTTATCCCGTTGCTTTACATCGTGGTGGCCGCCGGATTTTTCACTTTTGTCTCTGGCATCGTCTATGTGACGGATGGGTTCCGCCAGCTCGGCGCCCACGGCCAATCGGACGCCAGCTAGCCGGCGCGGGGGATTTCATGGAAAAAGCACGGACGCGCAATGTCGCCATCGTCGGACGGCCTAACGTTGGCAAATCCGCGCTCTTCAATCGCCTCGCCGGCCGTAGCATCGCGATCGTGCACGACCAGCCCGGGATCACGCGCGATCGTATCTCTGCCCTCAGCCGGCGCGGGACGGAGCCGTTTACCATCTGGGATACCGGCGGAATCGGCGGGGCGGGGGAAACCGAGCTGCTGAAGGAAGTGCGCAGTGCGGCCGATGCGGCGATGCGGGAGGCGCAGGTCATTCTCTTCCTCGTCGACGCGCAGCAAGGTCTCACCCCGATCGACCAGGAACTGGCCCGCCTCCTGCGCCGCTCGCGGCGTCCGGTCGTGCTGGTGGTAAACAAAATCGATCATCCCAAACATGAGGATCTGGCCGGAGAATTCACCCGGCTCGGTTTCCCGGATGTTGTCAGCATCAGCGCCGCGCACGGTTTGGGGATTGGCTCGTTAGTCGAGACGATCGAACGGCTGCTTCCTCCAATAACCAATAACCAGGAACCAATAACCGCCGCCTTGTCCCTCGCCATCGTTGGCCGGCCTAACGTCGGCAAGTCTTCCCTGATCAACGCGATCCTGAGCGACCGGCGCACGATCGTGAGCAACCTGCCCGGCACGACGCGCGACGCCGTCGACATCGCCTATCGACATGGCGCGGATGACTTTGTCCTGATCGATACCGCAGGCATGCGCGCGCGGGGCAAACATTCCACTTCCGTGGAAGTCTTCAGCGTGATGCGCTCCGAGCGCACGATTCGCCGGGCCGATCTTTGCGTGCTCGTGATCGACGCCACCAGCGGGGTGACTGCGCAGGACAAGAAAATTGCCGCGCTGATGCAGAAGGCGCACAAGCCCTCGCTCCTCCTCGTCAACAAATGGGATCTCGTGAAACCGGAGCGCGGCGTCAGGGAGGCGCTCGCGAAGCTGATCGAGGAAACGCGCGAACGCCTTTTCTTTCTGCCCTACGCGCCCATTCTCGTCGGCTCCGCGCTGACCGGCGAGAATATCGACCGCTTCTTTGGCGCGATCCGCAAGATCCGCCGGGCGGCGGACGGGCGGTTGAGCACCGGCGTTCTGAACCGACTCCTGCGGGAAGCGTTTGCCGCCAACCCGCCGCCGATGTCCGGCAACAAGCGCATGAAGTTGTTTTACGCCACCCAGGCGCGCGGCAAGACGGAGCGCGCGCTCGCGACTCCGGAGTTCGTCCTTTTTGTCAACGATCCGCAATTGTTAGGCGAAACCTACGCGCGTTATTTGGAAGCGCGCCTCCGCGAAGCGCAGCCGTTTCCCGGGCTGCCGCTGATGTTGAATTTCCGGCCGCGGAGCGAAACTCCGGGGGAGCGCACTGCCTGCCCGCCGGGTGCGGGCGACTCGCGTGCCGTTCGCGGCGATCCGCCGCGAATTCGTTAGGCCACACTGTGGAGGCGCGTGCGGGCGCGTGCTTGTGGGGAGGTCGGTTCCTTCCCTCGAACCTTCGGCCGTTCGGCGAGTCGCCGAACGGGGCACGCGAGGTGTGATGCTGCGGACAGAGCAACTCTCGCGCTTCCCACAGGGAAGCGGCTACAACGTCACCCAGGCGCGACGCCGCGCGCTTTGCGCGATCGCTTCGAGCACGCGTTGCGTGGCGAGACCATCCGCAAACGTTGGCGGTGCATTTTTCCGGGCGACGACTGCGCTGATGAAATCCGCGATCGTGTGCACGAAACTGTGCTCGTAACCGAGGAGATGACCGGGCGGCCACCAATGTTTGACGTAGGGGTGCGCGTCTTCCGTCACGATGATCTCGCGAAACCCGCGCTGCGTCGCCGGGTCGCGCGCGCTGTAAACCTGCAGCCGATTCATCGCCTCGAGGTCGAAGGCGAGCGAGCCCTCGCTGCCGTTGATTTCGATCGTCAGGCCGTTTTTCCGTCCGGGCGCGAACCGCGTCGCCTCGAGCGTGGCGAGGGCGCCGTTGCGAAATCGGCCGATGACAGCGACGGCATCATCGACCGTCACTTTTCCGCGGCGTCCTCGCGCTGCCGAGACGGGACGCCTTTTCACAAAGGTTTCGAGGGTGGCGCAGACCTCCCGGAATTCACCCACCAGATAGCGACCGAGATCGACGAGGTGCGAGCCGAGGTCGCCTAACGATCCCGATCCGGCCGGGCCGGAGCGCAACCGCCAGACGAGCGGAAATTCCGGATCGACGATCCAATCCTGCGCGTAGCGGGCGCGAAAATGAAAAAGCCGTTCGCCCAGTTCTCCGCGCTGGATCATCTCCCGCGCGAGAGCGACCGCCGGCACCCGACGATAATTGTGACAAACCATGTTCACGACTCGCGCCTGGCGCACCGCCCTGGTCATCCGCTCGGCCTCCGCCACATTCCGCGCGAGCGGTTTTTCGCAGAGGATCGCCTTGCCCGCGGCCGCCGCCGCGATCGCGATCTCGGCGTGCGAGTCGTTAGGCGTGCTGATATCGATAAGGTCGATCCCGGGATCGGCGACCACCGCACGCCAGTCGGTCGCGCTCTTCTCCCAGCCAAAATCGACCGCCGCCTTTTTGGCCGCGCGCGCGTCGCGTCCGCAGAGCGTGCTCAGCCGCACCTCCGCCGGCAGATCGAAAAAGCGCGGCGCCTGCCGCCAGGCGTTGGAGTGCGCCTTGCCCATGAATCCATGACCAATCAGACCAACGCGAAGTGTCGGGCGCGCAGTCATGCTCTGGCCGTCGTGAGTCGTTGCAGTGCAGCGTGTCCTGGGCTGGCCGCGGCGAGCCCCTCTCGAGGGACGGGCTTCCGCTCGTCCTGGAACGTGCTCTGCGGCCGATTTGTTGCCATGTCGTTCGTCTTTTTCAACCTCCCGCGCTAGAAGCGAAAAATATTCAGGAACGCCACTTCCAGCGCGAGCGCCTCCTGGATGTTGCGGCCGAGATGATCGCGCAATTCCTCCAACCGCCGCAGGCGCCGCAGAATTTCCGGAGTCGTTAGGCGGCGCGCACTCGCCTCCGTGCTGGCGCGCGCCGTCGGTAGCTCGCGGGCCGGGACGCCGGTGCTGCTGCGGAGAACGTCCCCCCACCAGCGGAAAAGGATTTCCACCAACTCGGCGCGCCGGTGCAGGTAAAGACTTTCCGTCAGCGCCTTGTAATGCTCTTCGCGGCGTTCGAGCCAGGCGCCGTCGGTGGTGTTCCGGTAGCGCGTTTCTTCGCGCTGCTGCGCCTCGTCATTTTCTCCCTCAATCCTTCGCCGGATTCCGCCGAGCAGGCGCTGGAAACCCTGCACCAGCCGGTAGGCTTGGTGCACATCGCCCGACCCGACTGCGGCGTGGCCGTTGAGTAACTCGACCAATTCATTTTCCTCGTCCGAAAGTTTCGCGTCGGTCGGAGGCGTGAGCGGAACGGCCAGGCAACGTGACCGAATCGTATCGGGCAGGACCTCCGGGATCGCGCTGAGCAGGAGGAGAAGCGAATTGTTAGGCGGTTCCTCGAGCGTCTTTAAAAAGGCGTTCGCCGCCTGCTCAATCATCCGATCGGCCTCGGAAATGATGGCCACCTTCCGTCGGCCGTCGCTGGCCCGCATCTGGAGCGCGTGTTCCAGGGCGCGGATTTGTTCGATCACGATGCGGCGCGATTTCGACTCCGGGCTGGCGAGGTAAACATCCGGCGCGCTCCCCGCGAAGACAGCCCCCGGGGAGGCGCCGTTGACCAGATGCGCCACGTCCGCCGCGAAGGCGCGCTTGCCGCTGCCGGTTGCGCCCGTGATGAGGTAGGCGTGCCCGAGACGGCTGCGTGCCTGGGCCTCGCGCAAATAATCGAGCGCAACTTTCGGCGTGAAAGCCACGGCTAGGAGCGCCGGCGTTGGCGGAGCAACGGGAGCAAAGGCGAGAGATGACCGAAGCGCGTCGCAATGATCTCCCAGATTTCCTCCTCGAGCTCTTCCACCGTCCGCGTCGCATCGATCAACCTGATCCGCTGCGGTTCGCGCGCCGCCAGTTCGCGATACGCCGCGCAGACCGCCTCGTAAAATTTCAGCGGTTCCTGTTCCATCCGGTCAATGCCGGCGGCCGGCCGCACCCGGCGCATCATGCGGGTGCGCGCCGTTTCGGCATCGGTGTCGAGGACGAAGGTGAGATCCGGCCAGCAATTGCCGACGGCAAAAGCGTTCAGGTGCCCGATCATTTCATGGTCGAGTCGGCGCGCAACACCCTGATAGACAGTGGTGGAATCCGCGAAACGATCGGAGAGCACGACCGTGCCGCGATCGAGCGCAGGTTGAATCACTTCCCGGACGAGCTGGCTGCGGCTGGCCTCGAAAAGGAGCAGCTCCGTTTCCGGTGTCATGGCCACGCTCTCGGGTGCGAATTGCAGGAGATGGCGAATCCTTTCGCCGATCGGCGTCCCGCCCGGCTCGCGGGTGACGAGGAGCGGCACGCCGGCGTTCGTTAGGCGAGCGGCCAGTAATCCCACCTGGGTCGATTTGCCGCAGCCTTCCGAACCTTCGAAAGTGATAAAAGGGAGGCGGGGCATGACGCCGATTGTGAAGCAACTCGCAAGGGTTGTCGAATCTTACCTTGCCCGCGGCCGGGCGCAGGAATCGCCAACCTCGGTGGGACGAGCTTCCGCTCGTCCATGGCCATCCGAAAGCATGGCCCTCCGCTGGTGTGATGTAACAGAGTAATTGAACACACTTCCTCCGAATGCGTCTCCGGCAGTCTGGGGAGCGCACGCGACCCGCGTGGCGCTGGCGACTCGCCAGCGCGAACTTAGCCTAACCTTCGCCGCAGACGCGTTTCCCCTTCGATCCAAGTTCGTGGCGGCGAGTCGCCGCCACCCGCACGCGAGTCGCGTGCGCTCCCCAAAAGTTGCAACCGTGCTGGGCCCGACTTCAAAATTACACCGCACTAATGCTCCGAGCGCTTCAGCAGCTCGACCAACTGATCCTTCCACAGCGCGGCCATCGTGTGGGTTCCGTGGCCGCGCGTTTTGTCGCTTAGTGGAATCACGATCGCGCGCCCTTTCGGCACCCGCTTGATCTCACGCTCGAGGATCCCGAGTTCCGGCGGATTGATCAGGTCGTCGGCCGAATTGATCGCGAGCAGCGGCGCGCGAATTTTTTCGAGATTGGGACCCGGATCATAATCGCGCGACGCCTCGACGGCGTAGAGGACGTCGTTCGCGTCGCTCGTCTTGACGTCATCATTCCCAAATTTGTCCAGCACCTCGTCGGTCCTGGCGAGGGTGGGCGCTTCCTTTTGTCGCAGGATCGGATTGCTGCTCATGAACCAAAGCATTTCCGCGGCGGTTCGCAGGCTCGGTGGCTGGGTCTGGTAGTCGCCGCCATGCCAGGCGGGATCGTTGCGAATCGCGTCGATGACGATGCGGCGCCAAGCGCGGTTGCGTCCGGAAATTTGTGTCGGGAGACTCGCTAGCGGCATCAATGCGTCCATGAATTCGGGATGCGTTTCGCCCCAGAGCCAGGTGTGCATCCCGCCCATCGACGTGCCCATGATGAGACGCGTGTGATCGACCCCCAGGCCGTCGGTCAGCAGCCGGTATTCCGCCTCGACCATGTCGCGGTAACCGTAGTTCGGAAATTTCGCGTGCATCCCATCGCTCGGTTTGCTCGATTTGCCGTGGCCGATGTCATCCGGCAGGACGATAAAAAACTTCGCGGCATCGAGCGGTTGGCCCGGCCCGAAAAGTTCGCCGGCGAATTCCGGTCGGATGAATTGCGCGCCACTGCCGGTGGTGCCGTGCATGATGAGCACGGCGTTTTGCGTGACGCCGTGCGCGTCCTTCGCCGGTTTGCCGAGCGTGCGGTAATGCAGCCGGAGCTCCGGGAGTGTGGCTCCGGACGTGAATTTGAAGTCGCGCGCGATAAAGTCGCCTTCGTGAGGCGCGGGATAATCGGCCGCCTGCAAAGCGGCGGTCAAAGCCACCGACCAGATCAACACCGCGATTCGAAGTCTCATGCGGGAAGAGTACAGAAAAGACACCGCCGTGGCCACGAGAATAGGACGTCGGACCGGGGAGAGATCGTCATCCTGAGCGCAGCGCAGCGGAGTCGAAGGATCCCGCGGCGCTGGCTTAAAGGTTACGCCACGGGCTCCTTCGACTGCGCTCGGGATGACCGCGAACGCCGGGTCTCGAACAAAGAGACAAACGCGTGATTTCCCAGACGCGCCGATTGTGTTATGGGATCGCCATGAAGAAATACTGGCTCGTGAAACAGGAGCCGGAAGCCTATTCGTGGAACGACTTTGTGCGCGACGGCCTAACGAAATGGACCGGCGTGCGGAATTTCCAGGCGCGCAATAATCTCCGCGCGATGCGCAAGGGTGATGCTGTCCTCTATTATCATAGCGTGAGTGAGAAGGCCGCGGTCGGCATCGCGCAGGTGACGCGCGAA
>DATMNS010000168.1:0-3411 GCA_035568735.1 Chthoniobacterales bacterium
CCATCCCGAGTTGCTCGTCTGGTTCCCCAACGTCCTCTTCATCGTCATCGGCGCCTACCTCTTTCGCCGCCTGAGCAAGCAGTAATCCCCGGCGGCCATAAGTGAGTCTTGAGCGCGCAGAGATACGCGGTGGCCTAGCCAAAATCCGCCTTGCGCAGAACGACCACGAATTCCTGCCCGTTCTTGATCACGGCTTCGATTTCGATCGGCCAGTGGAAATCGGCGCGCAGCCGCAAAATCAGCTCGATAAACTCGCGCTGCGTCCAGACGTGGAAATGGATGTCGCCTTTGGTCGCCCGGATTTGGGCGGCTCGCCCGGCCGCCTCGGCGGCATCCGTGACTTTTCCGACCGCGGTTATCCAATCGAGATAATGCTCCGCGTCCGACGATTCCGGCGATTCGAAATAGTCGTGCTTGAGATGTTCGTAGGAGGTAACGGCCCGCTCGGCGTCGAACGTGAACCGCTTGTCCGGCAGCGCCAGGTATAGAATTCCATCCGGCTTCAGCACACGAAGCATATTTTCGAGCGCTCCGATCGGGTTGCGAGCATGTTCGATGACGTGATTGGCAATCACGAAGTCGCAGCTCTCGGCGTCGATCGAAGCGAGTTTTTCGCCATCCTCGACTTGTTCGACGTCCACGAAGTCTTGCGCGGGGATTTCCGGATAGGCGGAACGAAGTTGCTCCGTCGTCAGCCGGTCGAGGTAGCGAACTTTGCCTCCATGATAAATCGGGAGCGGGGAATTCAGCGCGCCAACCTCGATTCCGCTACCGCGGAGGTAACGGTAGGCGGCAAACGCGCGGACTTTTTTCGCGATCACGCTCCAAGGCGTGGTTCCGTCCGCCGGTTCGTCACCTGCCGGATGGCAACGCGGCGGTCTGCGAAAGTTGCGGACGAAACGAAGCAATCCCACGGCGTCCCAGCTTAAAATCTCCGCCTAACTAATGCGCATCGCCCCTTGGTTCGACGCGTTGACCTCGTCGCTAATCACGAAGAACTTCTTCAAGGTCGCGCTGCCGAAGTTCGTCGTGAGGGCGACATCCGCCGCGTCGCGCCCGACCGCCATCACGATGCGGCCGATGCGCGGCACGTTGTGGCGGGCGTCGAAGGTGTGCCAGCGATCGCCGAGATAAACTTCGAACCAGCCGCTGAAATCCATCGGCAAGACGACCGGCACGCCGATGTCTCCCATGTAGCCGGTCACGTAGCGCGCCGGGATGTTCAGGCAGCGGCAAAAGGTGAGCGCGAGATGACTGAAATCGCGGCAAACGCCCTCGCCGCTCTGGTAAACATCGAAGGCCGATTTCGACGGATCGGCAAAGTGATAACCAAAGGTGATGTGCTGGTTTACCCAGGTGCAGATCGCCTCCACCCGCGGCCAGCCGGGCGGCGTGTCGCCAAAAAGCTTCCAGGCGATGTCGGAGAGTTTGTCCACCTCGCAATAGCGGCTCGGCATGAGAAAGGCCAGCGCCTCGTTAGGCAAATTCTCGATCTTGTGCTGCGCTGCATCCGGCGACTGCGGATCGGGTTGGCCGCTGTCTTCGATCAGTGTCTCGAGCGCGAGGCGCAGGTTGCCGGCGGGCGCGAGGAGCCGCGCGCACCGGTTCCCGAAAAGATCCGTGTAATAGGATACCGGTAGCTTCGGCTCGACCCGCAGCTCCTGCGGGGAGCGCAAATCGCCCTCCCGCGAAGGATGCACGAAAAGCATCAGCACCATCGGCGTCGGGCCGCGGAGCGCAAACTCAATGTCGAATCCGATTTTGATCAGCATTTCGTTAGGCAATTGCCGCTTGCCTTCCTCTTCGCCCGCCACTCTCACCCTGCTGCGCCGCCGCTGCATTATTTTTCCGCGCTCGCCGAAGCGCTGGAAATTTTTCCAAAACTCCGGCCACGATTTCTTGAAATCGCGGCAGACAAAGATGTCCGGGTGATCCCTGGTTTCTTCGTTCAACACGCCAAAGCGATTCGTCACGTGCCCCGCCAGCTCGACTCGGTTCGCGAGCCGCGCGGCGTCTTCGCGGGAAAATCCCACCAGGATCACGACCGCGGGCGGCTCCGCCCCGTAGCCGCGCCACCAGTAGGTGTTGGTCCCGCAGATCACCCCCGGTAGATGATAGGCGCGGCCGTAGAGATTGATCGCGCCCGCCTCCCCGTAATTGCCGGCGAGGATGGCGGCGTGCGGTTTCTCTTTCTCCGGCAGCGCCGCGTAGATGCCGGCGATCGTTTGCGCCAGTTCGGGCCAGCCGATCTGCTCGGTAAAGTTATCGTGCACCTTGCTCGTTAGGCGCCAGAGCGGGGAATTGATCGGCGCCAGGGGCAGCGTCAAGAGGACGCCGGGGATCGCGCCCGCTCCCAGCGCGACCCAGGTCACGGCCCGCCCGACCCTTGCCGTGCCCGGGCTCCGCGCGGCGAGCCAATCATCCCACACCGCCGCGCCCGCCGCGCAAAGCATCGGGTAAGCCGCCGCCAGGTAGTAGGATCGTCCCCGCGCCAAAACGAACAAGACGAGCGGCACGGCGAACATCCATCCGAGCGCGCGATAGCGTCGCCCGTTGGGTGCGACGAGGTAGAAATAAAGACCCGCCACCGACAAGGGCAGCGTGAAGAGATTCGCGCAGTCCGTCAGTTGGCCGATCAGGAAACCATCGGTCCGGCCAATCCGGACGTCGCGCGCGTGGATGTGATTCAGGAAGGTGAGCGAAATGAAATGGTGCTGCGTCTGCCAGATGAGATTCGGCAGAAAGATCAGAACCGAAAGCGCCGCACCGGCCCAGAGCCACGGACTTTTCAAATAGCGCCGCGCTGCTGTGAATAGGACGCCCGCGCCGAGTCCCGCGATGAAGAAGATCATCGTATATTTGGTCATCATTCCGAGACCCAGAACGGCGCCGATCGCGAGCCACCAGCGCGGATTATCCTCACGCAACAGGCGGATCAGAAAATACGCCGCCATGACCCACCAAAGAAAGTCGAAGGAGACGTATTGGAACAGCGTCCCCATCGCGAGCGCCACCGGCGCGGTCGCGGTTGCGAGCGCGGCGACCACCTGCGCCCAGCGGCGTCCGTCGAGTTCCCGGGTCATCAAGCCGGCGAAGACCATCGCGATGCTTTGCGCGAGCGCGGCAAAGAAGCGCACCCCGACGAGCGACGGTCCGAAAAGAATCAATGCGACGCGCGCGATGAGCGGCGTGAAAGGCGGATAAGAAACGTAGCCCCAGGCGAGATAGCGCGCGTCATCGAGCACGCCGAGTTCATCGCGATGAAATCCGTATTGCCAGTTGGTCGCGCTGTGCAGAACCAAACGCGCCGCCGCCAGCGCCAGCAGGATCGCGAGATCGCCCCGTCGGGCTTTCGATTGCGAATAAATTCCGGGCTCCATCTGCGGCCTCTGCAGGCTATCGATTCAGCGC
>DATMNS010000169.1:0-2764 GCA_035568735.1 Chthoniobacterales bacterium
CGTTGGAGGCGATGGACGGCCGCGTCTTGGTGGAGGCACTCGCCGACTCGAAACCCGTTCCAGCGGTCAGGACGCAGGAACTCGAAACGCAAAGTGATCTGGGCGATTTCACCTGGCGCCAGACGCTGCGCCTAACGACGGTGGGAAAGATCACCTATTTGGTGGACGGAAATGGCGGACGCATTCCCAGGAAGCCGTAAACAACTACCAGAGAAGGCAGACGCTCAGCGCGACTTGTCGTTCCCGGCGGCTAAAAGATCCGCCGATAAACGGATTCGTATTCCGGTACGATCCGATCAGCGGTGAAGTTGGACTCGGCATGTTGCCGGCCGTGCGCACCCATCTCTTGCGCCAGTTCGGGCGAGTCGGCGAGCAGCGCGAGCGAGCGGGCCACCGCTGCGATGTCGCCGAAGGGATGCAGAAAGCCCGTCTTCCCATCGACCACGACTTCCGGAATACCGCCAATCCCAAACGCGACCACCGGTTTTCCATGAAAAAGCGTTTCGAGAATACTGAGACCGAAGCTCTCGCTCTCCGAGGTATAGAGGCCGGCATCCGCGGCATTCAGAAATTCTTCCACTTCACGGACCCGCTCCTTCACGACGACGCGATCACGCAAACCGAGCTGATCGAGGAGCGGCTCATAAGGACGAAACGACCCGCCGGCCAGGATGAGGAGCCGCAACGGCCGCGAGCTTCGCGCGGCCGCGAAGCTTCGGAGCAAAAGATCGATCCGCTTGAGCGGACGGACGTTGGAAATATGAACGACAAGAAATTCGTCATTCGTTAGGCCAAGCTCCCGCCGCACTTCCTCGCGCGAGCGCAGACGAACAGATGGAACAAAAAAGTTCCGGATCACCTCGACCGGCCGCGCCAGCTGAAAAGTCGCGATCGTTTCCCGCCGCAGACTTTCCGAGACGGTCGTAATCGCATCCGAATGCGAGAGAGCATGCTCGATCGCCGGTCGATAACTTGGATCCTGTCCGAGCAGAGTCGTATCCGTCCCGTGCAGAGTGGTCACGATCCTTGGCGCGCGGGCGGGAGAACCCGCGAGCATCTGGACCGCGAGATAGGCGGCGGTGGCGTGTGGCACCGCGTAGTGGACGTGGAAAATGTCGAGTTCCGCTGCGCGCGCGATCTGGGCCATCTTCACCGCCAGCGGCAGCGTGTAATCAGGATAAGTAAAGAGGCTGTATTCGTTGACCGTTACTTCGTGGAAGAAAATTCCCGGCTGCGCCAGATCGAGACGGATGGGCAGCGCGGAACTGAAGAAATGGACGCTGTGACCGCGAAGAGCCAACTCGGATCCAAGCGCGGTCGCGAGGATGCCGCTCCCGCCGATCAGCGGATAGCAGGTGATGCCAATGTTGAGCGGGCGGGCAATTTCCATCCTAGAAAAGGCGCACGGAAACCGGGAGTTCAGCCAGGCTCCTGATCAGGAGATCGTCGGTCGCGTAAAGGGCCTGGGCATATTCGACGCCGGCGGCGAGGCCGAGCAGCCGCGCCCGCGCGATCTGCAACTCGAGGTAGCGTCGGGTGCGCAGTTGGGTCTGATGGCATTCCATCAGTTCCATCCAACGCGCAAGATGTTCGCTGATATCGATGCGGATGGTTGGCTGATCGCGGACCGGCTCGGCGCCCGGCGTAATCGCGTATTCCAAATGATGCCGGATCGTGTGTGGCGGGAGATCACGCAGTTCCGCCAAACCGCCGTAGCGCGCAAGGCGCGCGGCGTTCTGGCAAAGATGACTAACGACAACGTGGTCGGGATGCTGATCGCGGGAAGCCACTGGCGCCAGAAGGACGTCGGGCCGCGCGGTCCGGATTTGTCGCGCGACTGCGATATTGTTCGCAACGGAGAGTGCGAGATGCGCGTCGCCTCCCAGTTCGATGAATTCGATCGTTGCGCCGAGCAGCTTCGCCCCGCGGCGCGCTTCCGCTTCGCGTTCGTCGGGCGTGCCGTTGCTCCCCGCTTCACCGCGCGAACAGACGCAAAGCGAGATCTCACTTCCGCGCGCCATTTCGCCGAGCAGAATTCCGCCGCAACCAAACTCGAGGTCGTCCGGGTGCGCCCCGATGGCCAGGATACGAAGTGGAGTCTCAGGCATCGGGAAGATAAGCGCGGTCCGATTCGGAGATTTCGTCGCGCGCGATGAATTGGACGCCGGGCGCTTCGTCCGTGTTCAGATATTTGATCTCACTCGCGCCGGCTACGTAGTGCGTGCAGCCGATGACCGATTGCATCCAGCGCAGGCGGGTGTCGCGCGTCGGGCTGATCTGGGTGGCGTCGTATTCCTCGAGGGGCAACCTCAGATACGACTCGCCGCCCTGATGGAGGAGAAGGCCGGCGGGGCTGATCCGCGCGCGCACCAATTCATTTTCGTAAGTCACATCGACAAAATAATCGTCGACGGCGGCGGCCCGGCGGCGAAACGCGGGATCGCCGGAGCGCATCACCCGCAGTCCCTCGAGCAGACCGAGTTGCCGGTACATCTCGAGACAAAAGTCGGCGACGTTCCCGGCGTCGACGTTCGCAAAATACCCGACCAGTTGCGCTGGCACGTAATTGGGGAGTTGGCGGGCCATTTGCTTCCGCCATTCCGGCAGGACCCGCTTGGCAAAAAGCGGCGAGAATTGTTTTTGCAGCTTGTTCGCAAACCGAAAATTCAGCCTCTGTTCGTGACCGCTTTGCCGGTCGCGCAGGATGGTGATCGTCTCGCGCGGATCGTGATCGCTGTCGTGATAAAAGAAAACGATCTCACCT
>DATMNS010000170.1:0-4796 GCA_035568735.1 Chthoniobacterales bacterium
GTCGTGTAGATGAAAGGATCGAGCGCGTTCACTTTGAAGAGAATATTTTGCAGCGCGCCGGCCGCGACGACTCCGAGGAGCAGCGCCGCGGCCCCGATGCCGAGGAAGAGCCCGATGAGCAACTGCCAGGCACCTTGCGTCATCACCATCCGGAAGATCCGCGCCGCATCCGCCCCGAGCGCCATGCGAATCCCGAATTCCTGCGTGCGCTGGTTGACCGAGAGACTCATCACGCCGTAAAGACCGACGGCCGAGAGAAGAAAAGCGACGACCCCGAAGATGCTGAAGAGAGAGGCCACCAGGCGAGGTCCGCTCAGGAATTCGGCGTGCGACCGTGCCGGAGTGCCGGGGAAGTAGACCGGCAGATCGGAGTCCAGTTGGGCGACCGCTTTGCTCAGCGCGGGCCCGAGCGTCTCCGCCGCCTGGCCGGCGTGCGGGCGCACGATGAGGGTGCAGAATTGCGGCGCCGGGCTCGCCCCGAGGAGCGGAACATAAAATCCGGCGCTATCGGCCTCCCGATTGAACGGCCCCTGCATCAGCGTGTCCGGAACCACGCCGACGATCGTGCGCCACGATTGCGGTTGCCCGGGATTGAATCTGCGAATTCGCCGTCCGAGCGGGCTCTCATTACCCCAGTACTTGCGCGCGAAGCTCGCGTTCACAATCGCGACCGGCTGTTTCGTGTCGCTATCTTCGAGGGTGAAATCACGGCCCTCGAGAATCTTCAATCCCATCGTGCCGAAGTAGCTATCCGAGACCGCTTCGGAGTTGCCTTGCGGCCGGTCGCGATCGGTCGTGTAAGCCTTTCCGTCGACTTCGTATTGGCCAAAATTGGCGAAGGTCATCCGGAAACGGTCGCTCATCGCCGCGCCGTCGAAGGCCGGGTTGGCGCGGAGCGAACGGACGGCCCGGACGAAGAACTGCCGCCGCGCATCGTCGTTCGGGTAAGCGCCCTCAAACAGCGCCATGCGCGCGGTGTAAACGCCGTTTTCGTCGTAGCCGTAGTCCAGTTTTACCTGGTTGCGGATCGACCGGATTTGCAACGCGGAGGCGATCAGGAGGGCGGCGGTCATCGCGATCTGGCCGACGACGAGGACGCGGGTGATCACGTTAACGAGGCGACTGCTGTTACCGCGTCCGCCCTCCTTCATCATCTCGGAGGCGTTGCCGCGCGCCGCGAGCAGCGCCGGCACCAAACCCGAAACGAGGGTCGCGAGCAAGACCGCGCCGAGCGTGAATCCGAGGACCTTGGCGTCGATCGAAAAGACGATCCAATAAGGCAGTTGGAATTGCGGAGTACTCGTCGTGCGCACGAGAAGGTCCACCGCCCAATAGGCCATCGCGACGCCGACCACCGCGCCGAGGAACGCGATGAGGAAACTTTCGGTCAGCATTTGCCTAACGATGCGCCAGCGGGTCGCGCCGAGCGCGCCGCGAATCGCCAATTCCCGCGCCCGCAGAGCCGAGCGGCCGAATTGCATGTTCATCACATTCACGCAGGCGATGAGCAGGACGACGAGGACCGCACCGAGCATCGCGTAAATGATCTGGCGCAGTTGCGGACCAGTGAACGCGTTCAAGAGCGGCAGAACGGCAGCGGAAACGAGCTGGCCGTTGGTTTTCGGATTGTCCTTGGCAATGCGCTTCGCGAGACCGATGAACTCGGCGTTGACCTGGTCAGGGGTGACGCCCGGTTTCAGCCGACCCATGATCGCGGGGCCGGTGCCGGAAGGATCGCCGCGCGGTTTGGGCGGGAATTCGTTGTAGAGCGGGACCCACAGTTCCTCGTTCACCGGGAACTTAAAGTTCGGTGGCATGACCCCGATGACGGTGGCGGCTTTGCCATTGATCCGGATCGCCTGGCCGACGACTCGCGGGTCGCCATTGAAATCGCGTTTCCAAATTTCATTCCCGAGGATCGTCACCTTCTCCGCGCCCGGTTTGTTATCCGCCGCGGTGAAGTCACGCCCGAGGATCGGTTTGACGTCGATGATCTTGAGAAAATCCTCGGTTACATAAGCGCCGGTGTAGCGCTGCGGAGTTTTGTTGTAGGTGACGTTGATGGTCGAGCCGTTGAGATAGGCGCACATGAGCGCAAACGATTTTTGCCCGGCGCGCAGGTCTTCGTAATCCTGCGCCGAGGGGATATTGCCGTTGCCGAAGTTGTTGTTCTGGTCCGAAGCCTGCGGGTCGATCAGGCCGACGCTCATCAATTGTTCCGGATGGGGAAAGGAAAAGCCGCGCAGCACGACCGCGTTGACCATCGTGAATTGCGTCGTCACGCCGCAGATGCCGAGCGCGAGCACAGTGACGGCCAGGAAGAAGAACGTTTTGTCCTTGAACAGCATGCGCAGACCGATGCGGAGATCCTGAAAGAATGATTCAAAAAGCATGGCGGTTATTCGGTTGATGGTTTCCGGAAAAAATTGAAGACAACGCGCTGCGCCCCGTCGCGTTGTCCGGTTGAGATGCCGCGAAGGCGTCGTTTGGATTCAGAAAAATCAGACGACGCCGAGTGGCGTTCCTGTCTCTTCCCGGGCGGGTGGTACTATTCGAGCGCATAGAGATAGCCATCCGTGCTTCCAAAGTAGACGACGCCGTTCGCGATCAGCGGCGAGGAGAAAATGGCGCCGATGCGAAACTCTCGGTCGGCCGCGAGGATGGGATCTTCCCGCCAGTTCGAGTGGTAGAGGAGCGGCAGGTCAAACCCCCGGTCCTTCGCCAGCACCCAGTCCTTGTTTTGCCTGGAAGTCTGGGTCTCGAAATTCCAGAGCACTTCGCCACTCTGCAAATCGCGGGCCTGGAGGGTGCCGTTCATGACGCCGATGAAGACGACGTCCCCCGCGATTGCCGGAGACGAAAACATGAACGCCGTGTCCTGCTGTTTCAGGACAGGTTTGCCAGTGGCGGCGGCGACGACGTGGTAAAGACTCGAGTCCGACGTCGCAAAGTAAACCTTGCCCTGCGAGACCGCGGGGGAACTGATGACCCAGCTCAGCGCATTGTCGAAATGCCATTTCTCCTTCCCGGTCGCGGCGTCGAGCGCGTAGAGCTGCGCATCGCGGCACCCGGTGTAGACGACGCCGTCCACGACGGCGGGAGACGATTGGAATCCAACCTGATTGTGAACCGCCGGATCTTCGCCTCCGTGGAAGCGCCATTTCTCTTGCCCGGTCGCGGCATCCACGGCGTAAAAATAGCTATCCCAGCTCCCAAAGAAGAGAACGCCATTCGCGTAAGCCGGTGACGCGTGGACCACATCACCGGTTTGAAATTTCCAGCGCTGCTCGCCGGAGGCGACATCGACCGCGTAGAGGTTCCCGTCGCCGCTCCCAAAGTAGACCGCGCCCTGCGCCACCACCGGGCTCGAGAGGAAGACATCGAATGGATCGGCGATCGTCTGGTTTCTCGGCTGCATGCCGTGAATGCCTTTCGCCTCGAAGCGCCGCTCGCCCCCGGTGGCGAACTTCCAGCGCACGCCCCCCGTGCGCGCATCGAGCGCGTGCAGTTTTCCGTCGTAGCTGACGGCATACAACGTTCCATCGACGACCGCCGGCGTGGACGGTGCCGGACCGCCGGTCACATGCTTCCAAAGCTGGTGCCCCGTCTCCGCATCAACAGCGTAGATATTGCCGTCGTCCCCGCCGAAATAAATCACGCCACCGCTCGAGACCGGTGAACCCACCACACGATCGCCCGTTGGGAACCTCCATTTGATCCGATGAAAGGTCCGCGGCCCCGGGCCGGGATAAACGCCGGAATGCGCGGGATCGCCGCGGAACATCGACTGCGCCGGGCAAAGTCCGCTCGTTAGGCAGACGATCAGCGTGAGGGCGATGCGTGAAGTCTTGAGGGAGGTTTTCATGGCGCGCGCTGCAAGACGAGCGGCAGCTCGAAGGGACCGAGCACAAAAGTTCCTTTGATCTCGCCGGCCTCTTTCCGAAACCGGCCTTCGTAGGTGATCCCGATATCGTGGGATTCGATGGTCAAAAAACCACCCTCTTCCAGGACGAGATCGACCGGCGCATTCGTCGTGCGTTTGCCGACGACGACGAACTCGGCGGAAGCCGGCCCAGACTCGTGATTAGTCAGTGTCAGCGTGACATGGCGCGGGTAGCCGGTCATCTCGAAGTCGCCTTTCCACACGCCCTCGAGATCCTTGCTCACCGCGGTGCTTGTGCGCGGCAATTCGACTTGTGGCGGACCGGTCTTTTGCAGAATAAACGGCGCCGTGTTGCCAGCCTGCAGAAAGTCGCCGGTCAGTTGGCCCCTTTCGTTCAGGTGCGCCTTGCAACTCGCCTGGCCGACCCGCTCGCTGGCCAGCGCGCCCTTGATGGCGAACGAGATCCCGGCATCATTGACCGAGATTTCAGTGAGCGGAGCGCCCTTCACTCCGAGGCCCGGGATAATGACTGATCCGATCCAGTCCTTTCCGCCACTCTGGTCGAGATCAACGATCAGGTTGAATCCTCCGCCTGGAATCTGGACCGAGCCTTCCCATCGGCCGGCGACTTTTTCCGCCGCCTCGCCAAGCAACGTCGCGCTGAAGAAGAGAATGGCAGAGAGTCGCAGCAACTTGCTCATCGGTCGTGGTTAGGCGCGGTCGGTGGGTTAACGTCTGTGCAGATATGCAGAGGGCGTACCATCCGAGGTTGAATGTCATAACTCGTTTGCTTGCAACGTTTTCAGAAGCTCACAACAGATCCATCTCAATGGCTGGCGTTCCGCCTTCGGGATTTTGCCGTGTCGGTTTCGAGATCGGGTTGATCGTTTGCCAAAGGAAGGAATTTGTCAGC
>DATMNS010000171.1:0-8862 GCA_035568735.1 Chthoniobacterales bacterium
CTGCTTGCCCAACGAATCGCGCTGGTGGATGGCGCGCACGATGACTTTGTCGCCTTCGGTGGTGATCGTGACCGGAACCGCCTTGAAGTATTCTTCCTCCTTCTCCTTGGAGGAGGCCTGGATTTTCCGGTGGGCATCGACCACGACCTTGTCGTTCTCGCCGGGCGCGACGTCGATCGAGCCAAAGTCGACGTTGACGATAAGCGTGCCGCCCGGTTTGGCGGGGCGGGTTTCGTGGATGTTTTCCTCGCTGGCCGCGGAAGCGAAGGCCGCGAGACTAACGAGTGTAAGTGTTGTCAGCAGGGTTTTCATAAGGGAGCGTCAGAGAAGGGGTTATTCGGGTTTCATCATTCGTCATTCAGCTAAGTCATTTCACGATCTACCGATCGATTTAGAGCTCGGGATTGGGAATTTTCATTCACAGCGCAGCGCGACCATTGGATCGACACGGCTGGCTCGACGGGCGGGCACGAAACACGACGCCGCCGCGACGAGCGTGAGCATTCCCGCGACGGCGAAGTAAATCGTCGGGTCGAGCGGATTGACCTTGAAAAGAATGTTTTTCAACGCGGCGGCGGCGACCACGCCGAGCAGCATCGCGACACCACCGGCGCCGAGGACGAGTCCGATCGCGAGTTGCCACGCACCCTGGCTCATGACCATGCGCAAGATTCGGATCGCATCCGCGCCGAGCGCCATTCGAATGCCGAACTCCTGCCGGCGCTGATTGACCGAAAAACTCATCACCCCGTAGAGACCGACGCCGGAGAGGATGAAAGCGACGCCGCCGAAGATCGTGAAGAGCGTCGCGATCACGCGATTGCCGGAGAGGATGTCGTTGTGAAACTGCGCGGGCGTGCCGGCGAAATACGTCGGGAGGTTTGAATCGAGCGCTGCGACGGCTTTGCTCAGCACGGGCCCGAGCGTATCGGCGCGCACCCCGGCGCGTGGCCTAACGACGACGGTCGCAAACTGCGTCGCGGGCGAAGCGCCGAGCAGTGGCATGTAGAATCCGACGGCCTCGGTCTGCTGATCGAACGGACCCTGCATCAAAGTGTCGGGCACGACGCCGACAATGGTGCGCCACGGTTGTTCCTTGCCGGGATTGAAAATGCGCAGTTGGTGGCCGATCGCGCTTTGGTTGCCCCAATACTTGCGCGCAAAGCTCGCGTTCACGAGCGCGACCGGCTGCTTCGCGTCATTATCTTCGATCGTGAAATCGCGGCCTTCGAGAATCTTGAGGCCGAGGGTGGTAAAGTAGCCGTCCGAGACGGACTCGAAGTTGCAGCGCGGGCGATCGCGATCGGTCAGATATTTTTGTCCATCGACTTCGTACTGCCCGGCGGGCGCGAAAGTCATGCGAAAGCGATCGGTCATGGCCGCGGCTTCGAACTGCGAATTGGTGCGCAGCACACGAACGGCGCTCTTGAAGAAATCGCGGCGAGAGTCTTCGCTCGGATACGGGCCTTCCATCAACGCCAGGCGCGCGGCGTAGAGGCCATTCTCGTCGTAGCCGTAGTCGAGCTTCATTTGATTGCGGATCGATTTGATCTGCAAGGTGGCCGCAATCAGGAGCGCGGCCGTCAGCGCGATTTGTCCGACCACGAGCACGCGCGTGATAACATTGACGAGACGACTGCTGTTGCCGCGCCCGCCTTCTTTCATCACCTCAGCCGCATTACTGCGCGAGCTGAGAAAGGCCGGGAGCAAACCGGACGCGACGGTCGCGAGCAGCGTGATCGCGAGAGTGAAGGTGAGCACGCGCCCGTCGATCGTGAAGCGCCACCAGTAAGGCGGCGGGAACGGCGCAGCCTGGACGACTTTGTCGAAAAGGTCGACGCCCCAATAGGCGAGCAGCGTGCCGGCAATCGCGCCGAAGAAGGCGACGACCAGACTCTCGGTGAGCATTTGCCTAACGAGTCGCCAACGCGTTGCGCCGAGTGCGCCGCGAATGGCAAGTTCTTTCGCGCGCAGGGCGGCGCGCCCGAACTGCATGTTCATCACGTTCACGCACGCGATCAGCAGGACGACGATGACGGCGCCGAGCGCGGCCCAGACGATCTGGCGCAGTTGCACGCCGGTAAAGGCGTTGAGCAGCGACGTTACGCTGGCGGAAGTGAAATTTTGATTCGTCTTCGGATTGTCCACCGCGATATTGCGCGCGATGGTGCTCATCTCCGCGTTCGCCTGGTCGAGGGTGACACCCGGTTTGAGCCGGCCCATGACCGCCGGCGCGCGGCTGTTTGCGCCCAGAAAGAGCTCGCCGCGGGGCGTTGGTGGCCACTCATTGTAAAGCGGCGTCCAAAGTTCCTCCGAAATCGGGAATTTGAAGCCGGGCGGCATCACCCCGATGATGGTCGCCGCTTTGCCGTTTATCGTGACGTTCTGTCCGACGATCTTCGGGTCGGCGTTGAAATCGCGTCGCCAGATTTCGTCGCCGAGAATTGCCGTTTTCGGTGCGCCCGGCTTGTTATCGGCCGCGGTGAAATCGCGGCCGAGCACCGGTAACACGCCGAGGATTTTGAACATCTCGTCCGTCACATACGCGCCGGTATAGCGCTGCGGATTTTTTTTGTAGGTGACGTTGATGGTCGAGCCGTTCAGGTAGCCGGCCATCATCGCGAACGAGTGCTGGGCCGCTTTGATGTCCTCGAAATCCTGCGCCGCCGGAATGTTGCCGACCCCAAAGTTGTTGTTCTGATCGCTCGCCTTCGGATCGATCAAACCGACGCTGACCAACTGTTCTGGATGCGGAAACGAAAACCCGCGTAACACGATCGCGTTGACCACGGTGAACTGGGTCATCGCGCCGCCGATGCCGAGCGCAAGGACGAGAATCGAGAGAAGACAGAAGACTTTGTCCTTCAAAAGGACCCGGAGTCCGACGCGGATATCCTGAGTAAACGATTCAATAATCATGATGATTTGTCTCGGTTGTTGTCGACGATCCAACCGTCGCGCAGTTGGATGAGGCGGTTGCCATGAGCAGCGTTGGTTTCCGAATGCGTCACCTGAATGATGGTCGTGCCTTCGGCGTTCAGTCTTTTGAAGAGATGCATGATTTCCTCGGCCTGGCTGGAATGGAGATTGCCGGTTGGCTCGTCGGCGAGAATGAGCTTCGGGCTCGCG
Source organism: Chthoniobacterales bacterium (assembly GCA_035568735.1). GTDB lineage: Bacteria > Verrucomicrobiota > Verrucomicrobiia > Chthoniobacterales > UBA10450 > Palsa-1392. Next base: position 3,130 of record DATMNS010000171.1, read on the forward strand.
ATGACGGCCCGCGCGATGCTGACCAGCTGCTGCTGGCCGCCGGAGAGCTGACGCGGGTAAAGATCCTTTTTCCCGACAATCGAAAAGCGATCGAGCGTGTCGGCGACGAGCGCGGTGCGCTCTGATTTGCCATAACGGCGATAGGAAAGGGGAATGTCGAGGTTCTCGTAGACCGTCAGGTCGTCGAGCAGGTTGTAGTTTTGGAAAACGAAACCGATCTGCTCGTTGCGCAGGAGGGTGCGCTCCTTCGGCTTCAGGCGGTGGACCGCGGTTTCGTCGAGATAATACTCCCCGGTCCACCCGAAGTCGTGCATGCCTAACAAGTGCAGGAGAGTCGATTTCCCGGCGCCGGACGGCCCCATCACGGAAACGAAATCGCCCTCCTCGACCTCGAGATCGATGTCGCGCAGGATGTAGACGAACTGCTGTTTGCCTAACGGGTAGGAGCGCTCGACGTGCCGGAGTTTGATCAGTGGTTCAACCATGTGGTGGAGGGGAATGACGAATCCCGAGTAGCGAATGGTGAAGGAGTGACGAAGGACAAAGGACGAAAAGGATGCCTGCCCTTTGGCGAGCTTCGGGTTTCGGCGTTGTTTCGGATTTCATCATTCGACATTTCTTCTCAGCCTCTTCCGAGAGCGATCATGGGATCGGCGCGGGTAGCGCGACGGGCCGGGATATAACTGGCGAGAAGCGCGACCAGCGCGAGGGTGAGGGTGACGAGGAGGAAGGTGGCAAAGTCGAGGGCGCTGGTGCCATAGAGCGCGGAGCGCAGGAGCGAAGTGCTGAGCAGGGCGACGCTTAAGCCAAGCAAAGTGCCGGCCGCAATCAGAGCGCCGGCCTGGAAAATCACCAGTCGCAGGACGTCGGAGCGCTGCGCACCGAGCGCCATCCGGACGCCGATCTCGTGGGTGCGCTGGACGACGAGGAACGACATCACGCCGTAGATGCCGACGGCCGCAAGCGCGAGTGCGACCCCCGCGAAAACCGCCAGGAGGACGACTGAAAGTTTGCGCGGCGCGATCGAGTCCGCGACGACCTGCTCGAGCGTGCGCACATGGGCGATCGGCTGCGCGGGGTCGATGGCCTGCACTTCGCGCCGGATCGCGCTCGTCAGGCCTGCCGGATCCGACAAGCTGCGGACGGCGAGAATGACAGAGGAATAGGGGACCTGCGCGACCGGGACGTAGAACTCCGGTTTCCCCGGCTGATCGAGTCCGCGATGATGCAGGTCGCCGACGATTCCGACGATCGTCGAAATGGCCGGCATGGTGAAAGGAACCCGGATCCGTTTGCCCAGCGCGCTTTCGTTAGGCCAATAGCGCTCGGCGAGTGCCCGGTTGATGATGACAACCGGCGGAGCGTCCAATTTGTCGGCCGCGGTGAAGAAGCGCCCCTGCACGAGCGGAATTTCCAAGGCCCGGAAATAATTGGGTGAGACGATGCGATCTTCCTCATCCGGTCCGGGATGCGCGTCGTCGCTCATTCTTCCTTCGATCCCGAACGAGCAATCGCTGTTAATGCCGCTCATCGGCAAGATGGTCGTCAGGCCGACCTGGCTTACCCCGGGCAGAGTGGCGACGCGGCGCTCGAGCTCGGCGAAGAAGGCGGCTTGCGTTTTGTTGTCCGGGTAGCGCAACGCGGGCAGGGAAATCTCCGCGGTCAGGACGTTTTTCGCATTGAAGCCCGGGTTGACATTTTCCAGCCTAACGAAACTCTTGAGGAGCAACCCCGCGCCCGTCAGGAGGACGAGGGCGAGGGCAACTTCCGCGACGACGAGAGCGTTGCGCAGCCGATTGTGCCGGCGGCTTGAAGTCGAACCGCGGCCACCTTCCTTGAGCGCTTCGGTCAGGTCCGGCCGGCCGGTGGCGAGCGCGGGAACGAGACCGAAGATCAGGCCCGTGCCGATCGCGATCGCAAGAGTAACGAGCAGGACGCTGCCATCGATCCGGACTTCGCTCAGGCGCGGGATGGTCTGCGTGCCGAGCGTCTTGACGAGATCGATCGCCCAGATGGCGAACAGCACGCCGACTGCGCCGCCGAAAATCGCCAGGACCACACTTTCCGTCAGGCCCTGGCGGAGCAGGCGCGCGCGGCTCGCGCCGACGGCGACGCGGATGGCCATTTCCCGCTCGCGCGCGGAAGCCCGCGCGAGCAGCATGGTGGCGAGGTTGGCGCAGGCAATGAGGAGAACGAGCGCGACCGCGCCGAGCAGGATGAGGAGGAGCGGTTTCATTCCGCCGATGACCTGTTCTTTGAGCGGATAAAGCGTCGCGCCAAAGCTTTCGGTCTGCGGATAATTATTTTTGAACCGCGGCCGCATCGCCCTGACGACGGTTTCGATTTCCGCCTGGGCCTGCGGCGCGGAAGCGCCGGGCGCCAGCCGGCCGATCACGCCGTAGCTGCGCGAGCCGCGGTTTTTCATTTCGGCGTCGGTGAAGCCGAGCGGCTGCCAGATATCGGCCTGCTCGCCGAATTGCGCGCCGGTGATGTTGAAGAGGGGCAAGGGGAATTCAAAGCTCGCCGGCATGATGCCGACGACCGTGAAAACGCGACCGTCCGCGAGCACCTTGCTCCCGAGGACGCGCGGATCGCGATCGAATTTCCGCCGCCAGAGCCGCTCGCTGATCATGATGACGTCATTGCGGCCGACCGCGCATTCCTCCGGGCGAAAAATGCGGCCGCGGATCGGTTGCACGCCTAACAATGGAAAGAGATCGGCCGAAACCGTCGCACCGAAAATGCGTTCCGGGACATCGCCTTCCGAAAGATTGTAGGCGGCGGTGGTGAAGGCGGCGAGTTTCTCGACGCTCTTGAGTTGGGCTTTGTACTCAAGAAATTCCGGCGGCGAAACCGGGATGGCGTCGAGGTGCTGATCCCGAAAATGTTCGAAGAGAAGGACGAGTCGCGCCGGATCCTCATAAGGCAGCGCCTTGATGAGAAGCGCATTGACGAGGGTCAAGACCGCGGTCGTGGCGCCGATCCCGAGCGCGAGGGTGAGAATGCCGACGAGCGCGAAGAGGGGATTTTTGATCAGCTGCCGGAGCGCGAAGCGAATTTCTGAGATCATGGCGCGTTTTGAATGGTCGTCAGCCCGAGCGCAGGCGAGGGATCCCGGGGTGGAGCCTTCAAGGTCAATTCCACAGGATCCTTCGACCCCGAATCGTTGCTCGGCTCAGGATGACGGAGATGCGCGACGGCAACGTTGACGGCAAGGAGGGCGAGGATGAGGAGCGTTTTGATCGATCCGCCGTTGAGATCGTTCCAACGCATTGTTCCGTCCTTCGTTAGGCGTTAGGCGGCAATTTTGTCCTCGACGACCCGGCCGTCGAACAAATGGATGGTGCGGTCGGCGTGCTGCGCGAAACGCGCATCGTGCGTCACCATGCAAATGGTGGCGCCGCCGGCGTGCAGTTCCTTCAAGAGGTCCATGACCGCTTCGCCGTTGCGCGAATCGAGGTTGCCGGTCGGTTCGTCGGCGAGAAGGATGGCCGGCTTCCCGGCAAGGGCGCGCGCCACGGCCACGCGCTGTTGCTGGCCGCCGGAGAGCTGGCTCGGCAAATGTTTCGAACGATGGCCCATGCCGACCCGTTCGAGCGCTTCGTTAACGAAAGCTTTCCGCTCGCCTGCCGGCATGCCGCGGTAGGTCAATGGCAGTTCGACGTTTTCAAAAACAGTCAGGTCGCCGATGAGATTAAAGCTTTGGAAAATGAAGCCGATCTCGCGGTTGCGAATCCGCGCGCGCTCCGGGAAGGAAAGGTTCGCGACCTCGCCGTTCTTGAGCGTGTAGCTTCCACCCGATGGCGTGTCGAGCAGCCCGAGGATCGAGAGGAGCGTCGATTTTCCGCACCCCGACGGCCCGGCGATCGAGACGTATTCGCCCGTGCGAATATCAAGGTGAATGCCGGACAAGGCGTGGGTTTCGACTTCGTCGGTGAGGAAGACTTTGGTGACGCTGTCGAGGTGAATCAGGGTGTGGTTTCCGTTGTTCATGTTGTGGTTTGGTTGGTTAAGGTGAAGAGAAACTCAGAGCTAGTTGAGGCGAATCCGGTCGTGCGAATCGTAGGCGCTGGTGTCGGATAAGACTACCTGGTCGCCCACATTCAGGCCGCTCAGGATTTCGATCGTGTTGACCGAGCTGCGGCCGAAATGGACCGGCGTGCGGACGGCTTCGCCGCTCGGGGTTAATTTGAAGACGCCGACCGTTGCTCCATCCTGGGCAAAAGCGGGTCGGCCGACGTAGAGGACGTTGTCGAGGCGCTCGAGTTCGATCGTTCCGTCCACGCTCAAATCGGGGCGCGCACCTTTCGGGAGGGGGCCATCGAGCGCCACGTCGACGGTGACAGTCCCCTGCTCGACCGCAGGGTCGACCCGGATGACATGGCCAGGAATGATCCCGTTGCGCGTGTCGATCGAAGCCGGCTGGTTGATCTGAATATCTTTCGCCTGCGTCTCGGCGATTTTGATCTGCGCTTTTAGTTTCGTTGGGTCGGCGACGCGGGCGATGTTTGTTCCCGGGATAACGCGCTGGCCGACTTCCACCGGCAGTTGTTGCAGCACGCCGGTCATGCCGGCGCGCACGTGCAGGGCCTCGACTTCCTGCGAGCGCATTCCTGCGGAGGCTTTGAATTGCTCGACCGCGGCCTGCTTGGCGGCGAGTTGCGGCTCGATCGAGTCGCGGGCAAAGGCGAGACGCTTATCCTCGATCGCATCACGGTTGGCCAATTCGTCTCGTTTGATGATCGACGTCTTGTAGGCGAGATCGGCGATGAGCCCGTTCTTCTTTAAATTTTCGTTCGTCTCGGCTTCCATTTTGGCCTGCTGATATTCCGAGTGGACCTGGGCGGTGGTCGATTCCTGGTTGAGCAGCTCGCGCTGGAGCGTGGCGCGAAGGGTCGTCAATTCCGCGTCCGCGCCTTTCTCCTGGAGCTCGGCATCGCGCGCCGCCTGTTGAAGGTCCGGACTGGAGAGTTCCACAATTAGAGTATCGGGCTCGACGCGCGCGCCCGGCCTAACGACGATTTTCTCGACCCGGCCGTCCTTGGCCGCGGCGATCCAGCGAATGTCTTCCGGCACGAGAGTGCCGAGACCGCGCACCTGGCGGAGCATTGGGCCGCGCTTCACCGTATCGATCCAGACCGAAGCGCGATCGACGCTCATCGCCGCCGGTTTCAAGCGCGAAACCAACACCGTGATGACGATAAGGCCGAGCACCGAAGCGGCCGCGATAATTAGCCGCCGCTTCTTTTTCCTGCGGGCAACATCGGGGCGCGGGACATCCATGGACGAAGTGACTGGTGTGAAGCCCGGAGTGGGCGCGGGCTGAGCGCCGGCAATCACTTCGAAGCTTCTTTGCATGATGACCTGGCGGCGCGCTTAAAGCACGCCGAGGCTGCGGATGAGGGTCGCGACCGCCTGGACGCTGTTCACGATCGGCAGGACCGCGGTCAGGATCAGCGCGGCGAAGACGCCGGCTTCCACCGCGAAACTGCGCGGTGCTTCGTCGGCGAAATAGCGGTTGCTGATTTCGAAGAAGGAAGGGCCGTCGAATTTCACCCGCTTTCCGCAGCCGCCGAGCAACGTCGAGCTCTGATAGCTTTGATTGGTTTGCGGAAAACTCCGGCCGCGGCGCGAAGCGCGCGGGTCGGATGCATGCCGCTGGTTGAAATCTTGGATTTGAGCTGTGGTTTTCATATTCTTTCTGCTGGTTACTGGTGAGATGCGTTCGATCTC
>DATMNS010000172.1:0-3604 GCA_035568735.1 Chthoniobacterales bacterium
ATCGAGCATCGGCGCGAGGTCATCCTGCGCCGCACTCGTTTCGAGTTGCGCAAGGCCGAGGAGCGGGCCGAGACCCTCGAAGGCTATCTCATCGCGCTGGCCAATCTCGATGAATTCATTCGCATTATTCGCGGGTCAGCGAACCGCGACGAGGCGCGCGTCAAATTGCTCGCCTTCGAATTTACCCGGCGGCAGGTCGAACAGATCGGCGTCCTGATTCGCAACGAAGGGCGCCTGACGGAAGGCCGCTACGCTTTCAGCGAACATCAGGCCAACCAGATTCTGGATTTGCGCCTCTATCAACTCACCGGGCTGGAGCGCGAGAAGATCGTTACGGAATACAAGGAACTGATCGAGACGATCAAGGATCTGCGCGACATTCTCGCGAAAGAGATTCGCGTTTTCCTGATCATCAAGAAAGAGCTGCGCGAGATCCAGCAGAAGTATGCCGGGCCGCGCCTGACCCAGCTCGTGCCGGACGAAGGCGAGATCAACATGGAGGATCTCATCGCCAACGAAGGCACCATCATCAGCATTACGCATGGCGGTTTCATCAAACGCACGGCGGTGAGCGCCTTTCGCGCGCAGAGGCGTGGCGGCAAAGGGGTCATCGGCATGACGACGCGGGAGGGCGCGACGCAGGAGGATGAGGGCGACTTTATTGAGCATCTCTTTACCGCGACAACGCATGATTACCTGATGTTTTTTACCGAATCGGGACGCTGCTACGTCGAGAAAGTTTACGAGATTCCTGAAATGGGCCGGGCTTCCAAAGGGCGCTCGATCGCGAACCTCCTCGAACTTCGCCCCGGCGAGAAGATCGCCGCGACCATCCGCGTCCAATCAAAGCAGAGCGGCACCGGCCCGAACGTGGTCGACGAGACCTGGGACGAAAATCTGCACATCGTCTTCGCGACCCGCTCCGGCATCGTCAAGAAATCGAACCTTTCCGATTACAGCAACGTCCGCAAAGGCGGCATCATCGCGATTCAGATCGAGGACGATGATTGTTTGATCGACGCCGTCCTGACGAATGGCAATAACGAGATCGTCCTCATCACGTCGGAAGGAATGAGCCTGCGCTTTCACGAGGAGCAATTGCGCGACCAGGGCCGCAATACGGTTGGCGTTTGGGGCATTCGTCCAGAGAAAGGCGATCACGTCGTCGGAATCGCTCTGGTGAACAACGATGCCATGCTCCTCGTCGCGGGCGAAAACGGTGTCGGCAAACGGACCGCGTTCGACAATTACCGAACTCAAAGACGCGGCGGCAAAGGAATCATCACGATGAAGACCGGCGACAAGACCGGCCGCGTCGTCGGCGCGCTCACCGTGACCGAGAAAGATGAGCTCATGCTCATCACGACCAAAGGGCAGATGGTGCGGACGCGGATTTCAGAGATCCGCGCGGTCGGCCGAAACACGATGGGCGTCAAGCTCATGGACCTGCGCGGCGCGGAGAAGCTCCAGGCGATCGCCCCGGTCGTTAGTCAGGAAGCCGAAGAGACGGAAACTGAGGAAGTGCCAACCTAACGACGCGCTTGTCGGAGGGACGTGCTTCCGCGCGTCCAGCTTGGTTGCCTTGGTCCGCGCTGAAGAATCTGGACGTGCGGAAGCACGTCCCTCCGAGTGAAAGAAAAAGGGAGACGCGAGACGTCTCCCTTTCTCAGAATGAATTGATCTCCCGGCCTAGTAGCCGCCCGTGCTCTGGCGGGTCACCGTCGTGCTCGTGCTCGTCGGCGTCCGGGTCACGGATGACTCCGTGTGGGTCGTGGTGGTGGTGGTGGGAGCCGGTTCCTTCTCGACCGTCGTGCAGGAAGGAAGGGCCATTGCGCCGAGCGCGATTGCAGGGATTAACAGAATAAGTTTTTTCATAATAGGTTTGTTACTAACAAACTGTGATTCGACAGAAGTTGCGTCCCCGGATGGCTTAAAAGCGAGAATTCTTCTCAGGCCCGCGCAATCGGCACTTCGCGCCCGGAGGCGCTTGAAAGGTAAATGGCATCGAGCATCTCCATCAGGTAGACCGCTTGCTGCGCGTCGTTCACCGGCTTCGCTCTCCCCTCGATCGCGGCGATAAAATTCTCCATTTGGAGGACAAAAGAATCCGCCTTGTCCCTCGGCTGGAGCGGCGTGTCGACCAGCTTCCCGGCCTCGTCCTGGAATAAAGTCAGCGGCCGCAGCCGAATCGTCGCCTTCGTGCCGTAGATGGTCGTGTTGCTCAGCTCGCGCCCGAAAATGTCTCCCTGCGGAATTTCATCCGTTAGGTTTCCGGCCCAGGAAGTCTTGAGCTGGACCACCGCATCATTTTCAAAGCGAATGAAAGCGAAGGCCGCGTCTTCGACATCGCAGACCGGCGTCTGGACAAGGTGTTTGAAGTTCTGGAAGACCGCCGCGGTTACCGAGACAGGGCGGGGAGTTCCCATCAAATACCAGGCCGCGTCGAGCGCATGAATCCCAACGTCGATCAGCGCCCCGCCGCCGGATCGTTTCTTTTCCGTGAACCAGCCGCCGATCCCGAGCGGGATGCCGCGCGAACGGACCCAGATCGCTTCGGCAAAGTAGATCGTGCCGAGTTCGCCCTTCGCAATCAGCTCTCGCGCCATCCGCATTCCCGGCGCAAAACGGAATTGCCGGCCGAAAAAATAAATCAGCCCGCGCTGCTCGGCTTCCTCCTGGAGCACCTTCATCTCGGCGCTGTTCATGGTCGGCGGTTTTTCGCAGAGAACGTGCTTGCCCGCTTCCAGCGCGGCGAGGCCGGCGGGAAAGTGGAGAAAGTTGGGAAGGCAAATCACCACGGCGTCGACCTGCGAATCGCCTAACAAATCAACGTAATCCGGGTAGACCTTGCGAACCACGTAGTCTTGCCTGAACTCGGCGGTTCGCTTCTCGTTAGGCTCAGCCAGCGCCTGGAGCACCGCGCGCGCCGACGCCCGGAGCGCGCGGGCATGCTGCTGCCCTGGCCAGCCGCCGCCGATGATTCCCACGCGCACCTTTTTCTTCACGGGCGGAGCTGCGCTCAGTCGATTGCCTTGGCGCGAAGTTTCTTGAGGAGCGAGCGCTGGCGTTTGCTCTCGAGAATCTTCCGCTTCAAACGCGGCGGACGAGGCGAGTTCCGGCGGCGTTCCTGGGCTGCCCTGGCCCTTTTTCGCTGCCGGGTTTCTTCCGCGCGGCGCTCCAGGACGTCGAGCAGACGCTCCCGCGCGAGCACGCGGTTGCGCGCCTGTGAACGCGAGTCCTGCACCGTCACGGTTGTCCCGCTCGGACGATGCTTGAGAGTCACCGCGGTGGAGACCTTGTTGACGTGCTGGCCGCCCGGCCCGCCCGATCGGGCGAAGGTCTCTTCAAGATCGACTGGGGCGATACCCAGTCTTCGCATTCGTTCCTCGAGATTCATTCGTTTGGCCGAAGGATGATCCAGGGCCACGGCGGGTTCACTGAGGTCATCCTCAACTGGATTCCGACGAGTTTCCCCCCGAATGCGGCTCTCGGTCATGGGTGGTGTCAATTGTTGTGTGTAAAAGTTTGGAAAGCCGAGGCGGAACGAGCCGTGCATTGCCTGGAGGCTCTCTTCAGGGCAAGGTGCTGCTCTTCGGCGGAGACA
>DATMNS010000173.1:0-14217 GCA_035568735.1 Chthoniobacterales bacterium
CGGCGGACGTCACCGGTGAAATGACCAGCATTGGAACGTTGTTCGCTTTCATTCTCGTCTGCGCCGGCGTGTGGATCATGCGCGTGCGTAACCCAGAACTGGAGCGTGGATTCCGGGTTCCGGCTGCTCCCGTTGTGTCCATACTGGGCATCATTGTATGCGGCGCGATGATCTACGGACTCGGCTGGACGAACTGGATGCGGCTGATCGTCTGGCTTCTGATTGGACTCGTCTTCTACTTTAGCTATGGCAAGCACCACAGCCGCCTCAACGCACCGCCACCGGAGTTGCCGGAGGGAATCAAACTGAGCCGGTAGATCAATCGCCAAGGATCAAGGTCGAAGTCGCACTGTTTGCACGCTCCTCGCCGGCCTGGCGGCGCTTGCTCGTCTGATTCGCCATCGGGATGGGGTTTTACTTCTCCTACGGCGTGCGTCGGAGCGGGCTGGCGCAGCCGGGCACGGCCGGCAACAAATCTGCCACCGGCGAGAGCGCCGAAAGTTTTCCGCACTGCGCGGCAAACGACACCGTGAAGAGCGCCTATTTAGGCGGCGGATCGCACTCGTCCCTACGAACGTTTCGGACTTCGGCGGCGTCGAGCACCGTTGCGCAGAGAGGCGCTTTCGATCAGTAAGCTGCTCAAGTGATGTGGCCGTTCTTTAGCGTCAACAATCATGACAAACGAACCCCTTGGAGAAATGAAGATAAAGTCCGGATGAGGAACCTCGTAGCGCTGCCCGCTGGCCATCCGAATCTCGTAAGGCACAAACGGCACTGCGCGATTGAACTCGCGGATCGATTGAATGGCCACGCCCCAATCCTACTGTCTCAACCCTTAACCCTCAACCCTCGGCTGCTCGGAGTGCGTTAGAAGGCGAACGAAAAAATGAAAGAGCGCCGATCGCGACGGTGGTGGAGCCCGCTCGTTAGGCAAGACTGCTGCCGCCGAAACCGCCTCCGCTTGCGCCACCCCAGCTCGCGCCGCCAAAACGCGCGCCGAGTTGTTTCCATTGCGCGAGCTGCCCGGCCGTCGGCGCGTCGCCTCGCCGGGCGCTTTCGAGCAACGCCGCAAGCTCGGGGTCGGTTCCGTCTCCGCCGTTGACTGCCTCTTCCAAGGCCTGCGCATTCTCTTGCAACTCCGCCATCGAGTTAGCGAGCGTGGCACGTTCGGTTTTGGTTGCCTGAAAAATATCGATCAAGCGCTGAAAGCTGAGATGTATCGGCAGCGTGGCAAAATCCTCCGACACGTCCTCGGACATGCTGGCCGCGGGCGTCGCGGTCGTCCCGGAGCGGACGAGGCTGGTCCAGACGTCACCCTCCAGACAACCAAGCTCGCAGTAGTAACCGGTTCCCGCCGCCGCGACGTCGACATAGCAATGGCCGCGAAACGGATTGATCTCTTGCGTTCTTTCGATCGATCCGTCCTCCCGGTAAACGCGCAGCTGCACCTCTCGCGGGGAGAGGCCGGCCTGAGCGAAAAGCGGCGTCCAATTGAGGTCCCAATAAAGAAAAAGTGACTTTGGATCGCGGGCGATGACGTAAAGCAAATCCTTGCCGTAGGAAGCAGGCAAACCATCCGCGCGGGCTGCGGCGGCCCAATCTGCGCGCCCGATGGGCTGATCGGAAACCTGAAAACCGCCGGCGGATGGAGCGGCGGCGTTGGCGGCGGATGTCTCGATTTCTTTCACGTGGTGCGCGGCAGGAGCGGTTGCATTAATAGCTGACTGAGTGATATGGACAAGCGGAAACTGGGCGGTGGAAATCCTGGCCGCCAAGCAGGTTGGCGCCGGCCCCGCTCCGCGCTTCAACTGGCGCGGGAGCGTTCCTTGGCTAAGTTCGCTCGATGGCTTCCGAGACGATTGAGCTGCGCGGACACATCATCGATTCACTCATTCTGCCGAAGGTGCTCGATCAGATCATTGCCCGTGGCGGCACTTTCAAAATCGGCGAAATCAAGATCGGCGAGAACCGGACGGACCAGAGTTTTGCGCGGATCGAAGTGACGGCGCCATCGGCCGACGCATTGGACGAACTCACCCTGCGACTGCGTCAGCACGGCGCCGAGGTGATGGAAAAAAGGAGTATTCAACTGGCCGCGACGCCGGCCGATGGCGTTTACCCGCAGGGTTTTTACGTGACGACCAATCAGCAAACTTTCGTCCGCCTCCCGGATGGTGAGATCGAGGTGGAACCGGCGTTGATGGATAGCGCGATCGTGGTCGATCGCGCCGCGCGGAAGGCCACGGCGACCAAATTCTACAGCATAAAAAAAGGGATGGAGGTCGTCGTTGGTCACCATGGAATTCGCGTCGTGCCGCAGCAACGCTCGACGGCGCGCGCCGATGTTTTCGAGTTCATGGCGAGCAACGTCTCGATTGAGAAACCGAAGACCGCGGTCATCCGCGAGATGGCGCGGGAATTTAAGCGCGTGCGGGATGAAAAGGGCAAAATCCTTGTCGTCGCCGGCCCGGCCATCGTGGACACCGGCGCGGCCGAGCATTTCGAGAAATTGATCAAATGGGGCTTCGTCAATCTCCTTTTCGCCGGCAACGCCCTCGCCGCGCACGATATCGAGAACGCCCTTTTTGGGACGTCGTTAGGCGTTTATCTCGAGCACGGCTCGCTCGCCAATGAGGGCACGCAGAATCACATGCGCGCGATCAACGCGGTCCGCGGGGCGGGCGGCATCCGGCAGGCGGTTGCGTCCGGCCTGCTCAAGAGCGGCATCATGTATACCTGCGTGCAGAACGGGGTTGATTTCGTGCTCGCCGGTTCGATCCGCGATGACGGCCCGCTGCCCGACGTGATCACCGACGCGGTCGAGGCGCAAAAGGCGATGCGGGCCAAGCTTGGCGGGGTGACGATCGCGATGATGATGGGCACGATGCTGCACTCCATCGCCGTGGGAAGCCTGCTTCCCGCCACCGTAAAAACGCTTTGTGTGGATATTAATCCGGGGGTGGTGGCGAAGCTCACCGAGCGCGGATCTTTCCAGGCGGTTGGCCTGGTCACCGACATCGAACCTTTTCTGCGCGAGCTGACCGATTGCATGGAAGCCAATCGTTAGGCGGAGGCCGGGTATGCGAAAACTCCTCCTCTGCCCGCCGGATTACTACGGGATCGAATACGAGATCAATCCCTGGATGAGTCGCGCCCGGGGCGCCGATACGCCGCTCGTCCAGGCGCAATGGCGCGGGCTGCATGAGAAGCTGCTCAGCCTCGGCTGTGAGGTTCACCTCGTTCCGCCCAAGCCGAAACTGCCGGACATGGTTTTCACGGCCAATGCCGGGCTGACGGTCGGAAAGAAATTTATCCCGAGCAATTTTCGGCACAAAGAGCGGGCGGCAGAGGCCCCGCTCTTTGCCGATTGGATGGAGCAGCACGGTTACGAAATCGTCTGGTTGCCGGAGGACCAGTTCTTCGAGGGTGAAGGCGATGCGCTCTTTGCGGGCGACACCCTTTTTTGCGGTTACAAATTCCGCACCGACGTCAACGCGCATCGCGCGGTCGCCGACGTCCTGCAGTGCCTCGTCATCTCGGTCGAGCTGGTCGATCCGCGCTTCTATCATATCGACACCTGCTTTTGCCCGCTCCCGGATGGGGGCGCAGTTTGGTTTCCCGCCGCCTTCGACGAGTACGGTCAGCGCACTATCCGCGACCACGTGCCTAACCTGATCGATGTGGTCGAGGAGGAAGCCGCGCATTTTTCCTGCAACGCGGTCGTGCTCGACCAGGAGATCGTCCTGCCGGAAGGCACGCCGATTTTGATGAAGTCATTAGGCGAGCGCGGCTACCGTTGTCACCCGCTGCCGATGAGCGAGTTCCTCAAGGCGGGCGGAGCGTGCAAGTGCCTGACGATGTTTTTGCCGCAACGGGAAAAGATTTAAGCTTTAAGGAAGAAGCTTTAAGTTGGGACACGGCCTTTAAGACTTGATCCTTAAAGCGACCTCTTCCTTGCCAGCTCGCACTCGATTTTGCCTAACGGCAGGCAATTCATTACGTCGCTTTTCGTTAGCCAACCTTTTCGCGCTACGCCAACGCCGAACCATAATTCCGGCAGCTTTTCCACGCCGTGGGCGTCGGGATTGATCACGCACTTCACTCCCTTTTCCTTCGCCAGAGGCCACCAGCGCCAATCGAGGTCGAGCCGCTTCGGGGCGGCGTTAATCTCAATCCACGTGCCGGTTTCCGCCGCGGCCTCGATAATCGCGGGAATGTCGACCGCGTAGCCCTCTCGTTTCAAGAGCAGCCGGCCGGTGGGGTGCCCGAGGAAAGTGACGTGCGGATTGCGCAGCGCGCGGATGATGCGCCTGGTCATTTCCGCTTCCGGCAATTGAAAGGCGGAATGGACCGAGGCGACGACGTAGTCGAGTTCGCCTAACGTGTCGTCGTCATAGTCGAGCGAGCCGTCGCGCAGGATGTCGCACTCGACGCCCGCGAAGAGTCGGAAACCGTCGAATTTCTTATTGAGCCCGCGGATCGTTGCGACCTGGGCGCGGAGCCGGGTGCGATCGAGGCCGCCGGCCTGCACCGAGCTGCGGCTGTGGTCTGCAATCCCGAGATATTGCAGCCCGAGTTCCTGCGCCGCCGCCGCCATTTCTTCGAGCGAATTGCGTCCGTCGCTTGCGCTCGTGTGGCAATGAAAGGTGCCACGCAGATTTTCCGGTTCGAGCAATCTCGGCAACCGGCCGGCCGCGGCGGCTTCGATCTCGCCGCAATTTTCGCGCAACTCGGGTGGAACGAAATCGAGCTCGAGCGCGCGATAAAGCTCCGTCTCGTCCCGCACCGCTGGAATTTCTAAGGCCGGCTTTTTCGCCTTCGTCTCCGTCGCGGCGGGTGCCAGCCGATATTCGTTGAGTGTCCAGCCGCGTTGCAGAGCGCGGTTCCGCAGGACGATGTTGTGTTCCTTGCTTCCGGTGAAATAGCCGAGCGCAAACGGATATTCCGCGCCGCTGACCACGCGCAGGTCGGCCTGGATGCCGGAGCGCAGACGGACACTGGTCTTGGTCGCGCCGCGCGCGACAACGCTTTCCACGAGCGGGTGCCTGACGAAAAATTCCGTGATCGCTTCGGGCGCTTTGGTCGCGACGATGAAATCGAGGTCGCGCACGATTTCCCTTCGCCGGCGATAACTCCCGGCAAGGCTGACGCGCCCGGCGTCCGGGTGCGCGCGCAGATCCTCCTGCAACTGTTCCGCCTCGGCCGCGACCTCGCCGAGCTGGAAACTGCCCGCGTGCCGGGCGCGATTCGCAATCGTTAGGGCGATTTTTTCCTGCGTCGTCTTGCCAAAGCCGGCCAGCTCCGCGACCCGCCCGGCCAGGCAAGCCTTTTCCAGATCCGCGATCGAGCCGACCTGTAATTTTTCGTGGAGCGCCTTGATTTTTTTCGCGCCCAGCCCGGGCAGCGAGAAAAGCTCGAGAATCCCGGGCGGGAATTTCGCGCGCAGCTCGTCGTAAAACTTCGACGCGCCCGTCAAGGCAAGCTCGGTAATCTTGCCGGCGATCGCTTTGCCGACGCCCGGGATTTCCTCGAGCCGATTTTCCTCCGCCAGCGCACGCAGATTGCCGCCCCAGGTTTCGATCGAGCGCGCGGCGTTGCTGTAGGCGCGGATTTTGAAGGGGTTCTCCTCCTGCAGCTCGAGCAAGGTCGCGATCGTTTCGAGCACTTCGACGATCTGCTCTTTTTTCATCGAGGGCACACGAAAGTCTTGCGCGGAAAATCCGACTCGTCGATAACGATGGTGCGGAACGCGTTGCGCCGGGCGCGTCTGGCATGGCAACAGCTTTGCAAATTCTGATGTTCACCAGTTTTCGTTTCGCGCTTTTTTTCGGCTTCCTCCTTTTTGGAATCATTCCACGCGGACTGGCGAATCCGTTTCCGAGGAATGGCCCGGTCGTCCCGGGCAGGGTTGCGCGCCTGCGACGCGGGATTGCCTACGCGCCGGCGAAGGCGCCGCTACCGGTAAAGCGTGCGATCTGGGCGGCCAACGAACTGCGCTCCAAGCCGTATCGCTGGGGCGGCGGCCATGCGTCATTTTTCGACATCGGCTACGATTGTTCCGGAACCGTTTCCTATGCGCTGGCGGCCGCGGGCTTGCTCCGGGCCCCGCTTTGTTCCAACGAGTTGACTCGTTTTGGCGACCGCGGCCAGGGAAAATGGATCACGGTCTACGCCCGCAATGGCCATGCCTTCGCCGTCATCGCCGGCTTGCGGCTCGATACCACGGCCTGGAACGGATGGGGCGATCGCGACGCACCCCGCTGGCAACTGACGCTGCGCCCGCCGCGCGGATTTGAGCCGCGTCACCCGGACGGACTTTAGTTTCAGAAAACAAAACATCCGGCCGAGGTGGGGCCGGATGTCTATTCACCTAACGACTCGCGGAATTGGTGACGAACGTTCGGGTGAATCCGCCGTGCGGGGTTGGACCGAAAAGCGGCTGATCCCGTTGGGCTGCGCTTATTGCAAGGTGCGGCCCGCGATCGTCCGGCCCGCGACTTGGCGGCCCGCGACGGTATGCCCGGCGACCTGGCGGCCGGCAATGTGGACTCCACCCTTGGCGTCTTTCGCCGGTTTGAGGTCCTGCACTTTCACTTCTTTTTTCTTCTTATCAGTAGCCATACTATCTATTTCCTTCGTTGTTTTGTTGTTGGTTTGGTTGGTTGATTAAAGCTTCGGTGAATCGGCCGCCCGGGCTGGAACCCAAGGCGGCTGATCCCGTTGGGCTGCGCTTATTGCAAGGTGCGGCCCGCGATCGTGCGGCCCGCGACTTGGCGGCCCGCGACGGTATGTCCGGCGACCTGGCGGCCGGCAATGCCGACTCCACCCTTGGCGTCTTTCGCCGGTTTGAGGTCCTGCACTTTCACTGTCTTTTTCTTCTTATCAGTAGCCATACTATTATCTATCTCCTTAGTTGTTTTGTTGTTGGTTTTGGTTGGTTGATTAAATCTCCGGTGGATCGGCCGCCCGGGCTGGAACCCAAAAGCGGCTGATCCCGTTGGACTGCGCTTATTGCACAGTGCGGCCCGCAACGTAGCGGTGATCGGCAACCGGCCCGCGCTGCCGGACCGGCGCCCTGACTCCGCCCTTGGCGTCTTTGGCCGGCTTCATGTCTTGCATTTTCACTGCCTTTTTCTTCTTATTAGTAGCCATACTATCTATCTCCCCTTTTTGTTGTTGGTTTGGTTGATGTCAGTCGCACCGAAAAGCAATTGACGGCCGCCCGAGACGTTCCCTTTCGGGATGAGATCATCGAGCCTGATCAATTTTTCTTTTTTGCGCTTCTGCTGATGAATCGGTGATCCACCGGCAGGTGCATTTTTTTTGTCCTTTGGTGAGCTCACGTCGACAGCCTATTAACACCAATCATGCCAACACCAGTCTGGAGTGAAAAATCCGACCGTTTCGGAGTCGGGTTCCAAGCCAGATTTCCCTCGCGAAAACGTATTTCTGCCCTCTCCAAAATTTTCCCTAACGAGTCGTGCAGCCAGGCTCGTCCATGGGAAAAGACCGGCCCCGATGCGAGGCTATCTGGTCCAGTCTTATCCCCAGCCCGGCTCATTTTTGAACCTTGCCCCGAAGATGTCGAGCCAGCGTCGCGCGCGAGATGCCGAGCAACCGGGCGGTGCGCCGCTGGTTCCGGCCGGCTTGATCGTAAACAAATCTCACATGCCGGGCGACGGCGCCGGCCAGCGAAAGATCGCGCACCCCATCGGCCTGGCCATTGGGCCACGGAGCCGCCTCCGCCACCGGTGTCGGCGGCGGCGAGCTGGATTTCAAGTCGGGCGGAAAGATCACGTGTTCGGGCAGGATGACGCGGCCTTCGCAGAAGAGCGTCATGGTCCGGACGGTGTGGCTGAGCTCGCGAAGATTTCCGGGCCAGGGATAAGCCAGCAACTTATCCATCGCCTCGGGATGAATAGCGGTGATGGTTTTCCCCTCGTTAAAGGCGGAGGCTTTCAGTTCCGCCGCGATTAAGGCCGGGAGTTCCTCGATTCGTTCGCGCAGAGGCGGAATAAGCAGGGTCAAACCGTTCAGGCGATGATAAAGATCCTCGCGAAACTTCCCCTCGCGGACGCGTTCCCGGAGCGAGCAATTGGTGGCGCAGATGATGCGGGTGTTGCAGGTGAGCATCTGTTCGGAACCGAGCCGCTCGAATTCGCCATACTCGAGGACGTGCAGAATCTTGACCTGCGCGAGCGGACTCATCTCGGAGATTTCGTCGAGTAACAGGGTGCCGTCGTTAGAGAGTTCGAACTTCCCTTTCACCGTTTGTTGCGCGCCGGTGAAGGCACCGCGTTCGTGGCCGAAGAGCTGACTTTCAAGCAAGGTGTCGCTCATCGCGGAAGCGTTGAAGGCGATGAACGGTTTGTTCGCCCGCGCGGAAGAATTGTGGATCGCGTGGGCAAGAAGCGTTTTGCCGGTGCCGGTCTCCCCGAGGAGGACGACCGGCACTGCCGATTTCGCGGCCAGCGCGGCCAGGCGAAGGCAGCGCTTCATCGCCTCGTTCGCGGTCGTCAGGTCCTCAACTTTGGCTCTGGAAAGCGGACGCGGCATGACAAATCAGTCTCGCAGATTTTCGCGCAGCTGCCGGATCGGCTCAAACGCGTACTCCATGATGGTGCGCTGCCCCACGACGATGCGCGCTTCCCCGCCCATCCCGACCCGCAAAGGGAGAGGATGGCGGCGCGCCGCCAGTTCCTTTTCATCGAGCGAGGCGAGCGCCATGAAATGCGGGCCCGCGAGCGAAGTGACGGCGGACGGGCTGACCCAATCGAGTTTTGCATTGACCACGCCGTAACGCTGGTAAGGAAAGGCGTCGAAAAAGAAGCGGACGCGCTGCCCGACGGCGAGTCGCGGCACCGCCGTTTCGCTGAGGGTGAGCCGCCCGCGGGGTTTCGCCGCGATCGCGGCCAGCTGGCAAAGTTCCTGTCCCATTTGCACCACGCTGCCGGCGTTCTGATTGGCCACTGAAATCACGACGGCGGCGTAGGGCGCCCGGACGGAAAGCAGGTTTTGCTGCGAATTCTCGAGGTCGCCTTTGAGCGCGCCCAGCCGGACCTTGAGCTTGGCGATCTCCGCCATATTTTCATCGTGCACTCGCGCATGCTCGCTCTCCAGCTGCTGCCGTTCGAGTTTGACCTGCTGCAAAGTGCGTTGTGCGACGCTCAGGTCCTTGTCCGATTCGGCCGCTTGGAGCCGATATTGAATCACTTCGACCAGCGAGATGCCGCCATTCTTGGTCAGTTTTTCCATGCGGTTGAGCAACTCCCGGCTGCTCGCCGCATGCTTCTCGCGGAACCCTACTTCGCTCTCCGCCTGCGAGATTTCCGCCTTCTTGATCTCCACCTGCGCGGCGTTGGCGGCGTCGGCTCTGGCCAATCCCTCCTCGTGCGTCCGCAGGTCGGCTGACAAGGTGCCCAGCTGCGTCCCCCAATCACGAATCTCGTCCGAGCGCAGAACAAAGAGCGGATCGCCCGCTGCCACCGTCTGGCCTTCGGTGACGCAGACCCGATTAACAACCGCCATCCGTGACGCCTGGATCGGGTCCGCGCCGCCGGTCGGCACGAGGATGAAGGGACAGGTGACCGTCTCCGGCAGTTTGATGAGGATGGAAGCGAGCAAAGCGACCCCGAACATCGCGATGAACAGCCAGGCGGTGGAGCGGACGAACCAGGGCGGCGGATCCTGCGGCAACATTTCGGACTCCGTTTCCCCGGAGCCACGCTGCATGAGTTGGTTAGGCATTGTTAGGCCAATCTCAAATCCCGAGCTGCTGGCTGGAGAGGTAAAAATAAAGGCCGCGCTGCGCCATCAACTGGTCGTGGTTGCCGACCTCGGCGACCATTCCTTTTTCCAGGACGACGATCGAGTCGGCCTCGCGAATCGTGCTCAGCCGATGCGCGATCACAATCGTCGTGCGCCCCGCCGTCAGGCGACCGAGGTTATCCTGGATCGCGCGCTCCGATTCCGTGTCGAGCGCGCTCGTCGCCTCGTCGAAAATCAGGACGGGCGGGTTGTTGTAAATGGCGCGCGCGATCGCGATCCGCTGCTTTTGCCCGCCGGAAAGCGCGAGGCCGGATTCGCCGATTTTCGTTTCGTAGCCTAACGGCAGCCGCATGACGAAATCGTGGGCCGCCGCGGCCTGCGCCGCGGCCAGGACGCGATCGAGGTCAGGCTCGGCGTCGCCAAAGGCAATATTGCGCGCGATCGATTCGTTGAAGATGTGGTTCTCCTGCAGGACCATCCCGATGTGCCGGCGGACGTCGCGATAGTTGAGCGTTTTCAGGTCGGTTTGATCGAACAGGATCGTGCCTTCGGTGGGCTCGAGCAGACCCGCGATCAGCTTGATCAGGGTGGTTTTTCCACAACCGCTCCGGCCGACGAAAGCAACCATTCGCCCGGGCGCGATGTCGAGCGTGATGTCCGTCAGGATGTTGGGCGCCTCCGGTCCGCCGTATTTAAAGCTCACGCCACGCATTTCAATCCGGCCCTCGAGACTGTGCACCGGGATGAGCTGGGAACGGTCGCGTCCCTGTTCCGGTTCCTGCTCGAAAATATCGTTCAGCCGATTGAGCAAAACAGTCGCGAACTGCATGTTATCCCACACGCCTAACGTTCGCAGGATGCCGCTGTAAGCCATCGCAGTGAGCGAGCTGAAAGCGACGAAGCCGCCGATGCTGAGCGCGCCCGACATCACCTGGTTGGCCCCGACCCAGAGAAAGATCGCAGTCGAAATCATGCCAATGGTTTGCAGCACGCTGTCGTAGGTCATGACGATGAAGCTGCTCCGGAAAATCTTGCGCGAGACGGAGAGGAATTCGTTCAACATCATGTCGCGGAAGACGTTTTCCGCGGAAGCGGCCTTGACCGCTTCGATCCCTTTGATCGCATCGATTTGATGGGAGCTGTACTTGCCCTGGCTCTCCTCCACTCCGGCGAAGAGTGGGCGCAGCACCTTTTGCGAGAAATACATGAGCCCGCCATAGAGCGGCGTGGTCGCGAGGAAGGCGAACATGAGCGACGGGCTGTAGAGCGCCATGAGCGAAATCGCGCCGACGAGCTGCACAAGGGCGAGGAGCGCGCCGATCCCATGCTGCACGGCGAACTGTCGGACCTGCCGTGCGCCATCGAGCCGGCGCTGGATGTCGCCGGTGCGTCGGCTGGTGAAATAAGTCATCGGCAGCGAGAGCATTTGCCGGCTCAGATAATCGAGGATCGCGGTGTCGAGCCGGACGGCTGCGAAGGAGAGCAAATATTCCTGGGCGAGTGACGAGGCCTGGACGAAAAAGACCGCCGCGCCCATCCCGAGAAGAATGGTTTTGAGCAAGCTGATGTTCTTTTCGACGATCACCTTGTCGACCACCATCTCGGTGAAGATCGGGAAGAGCAGCTCGAGGAAGGTGATCGCGATCGCGAGCAGCATCACCTGGAGAAAAAGGGTCTTGAACTTCGCCAGGAACGGCAGGAGCCAGGCGAACCCCGGTTTGCTTTCTGGGGCGCTTTCGAAGGCGACCGTGTAATCGAAAAGCGCGGCGTAGCCGGACCAATTCTGCTCGAATTCCTTCCGCGGAATCTTGCGTAAACCGCTCGCGGGATCGCCGACTCTTACATAGGTGTCGGTCACGTCGTAGAGGACCATCCAGTGGTTGCCTTCCCAATGGATGATGGCCGGCAGCGGCATGAACGGGAGATTGCGCACCGACACCTTCAACGCGCGCGCCGCCAGGCCGAGCTCCGTCGCGGCGCGACAGAGCGCCTTCAGGCTCGTCCCGTCGGTCGAGGTGTGACAAAGCTGACGAATCCGCGAAAGACTCACTTTGCGTCCGAAGTGGCGGCAAATCATGCCGAGGCTGGCCGCGCCGCAATCCATCTCGTCGATCTGCTCGATGTGCTCGAGGCGCTTGATCCGTCCCTTCTTTTTCCGGAAGAGGCCGCTCTCGTCTGCGAATGGGTCCTCGCCCTCGACCGCCGCGGGCGCCGGAGCGGCCTTGTCGCCATCGAGGCCGATCTTGTCGTGCGCCGCCACTTCGGCCGGCAGCATTTCGGTCGTGAAATCAAGCGGCACGCGCGCTTCCGTTTTTACCTGGTATTGCGCCAGCCGTTCTTCCATCAGTTTCCCGAATTCCGGATAACGGCGCTTCAAGTCACGGACCGCATCCGGCTCGAGGGCGAGCAGACGGCAGTCGCTGAACGCTTCGACCGACGCGGCGCGCGGCGAGCCGTTGAGGATCGAGAGTTCGCCGAAGAAATCGCCGTCCCGGTAAAAGGCGAGGTTGTGTTCCGTTCCGTTGTCGGAATGGAAAGCGCGCGCGCGTCCCTTCTCGAGAATGAACATCGCGCCGGGCGCGTCGCCCTGCCGGATGATCGCATCGCCCTTTGCGACTTCGACTGGCGTCAGTTTTTCCACCAGACTGCGCAGCGCGGGGACGGGGAGCCGGCCGAAGTTGCTGAACTCGTAAAGAAAACCGTGCAGCGCCCGATGTCGCGCGGTCATCTCGATATAATGTTTCAGCTCCGGTGTTTCCTCGGCCAGCTGGAGAAAATCGGCGCGATCCAGGCGCAACGCCTCGACCGCCGTACTGCAACGCACCGTGGCGTTGCGGGTGCCGCCTTCGGAAAGGGCGGCTTCGCCAAAACTGTCGCCGGGCTTGAGCGTGGCGAGCGCGATCTCATTGCCGCTTTGATCGGCCTTGACCACCCGGGCCCGGCCCTTGAGCAGGACGTAAAACGAATCGGCCGGGTCGCCTTGCCTAACGAGAAGGTCGCCAAACTCGTAATTCTCCTCCTGCAGGAGCGGCCGCAGTTTTTCGAAATGCTCCTCCGGCAAAAATTGGAAGAGCGAGGAACGGCGCAGAAGATTTTCGTCGTCCGCTTTCATTTCGTTAGGCAAGCAGAATTTGCCACAGGATGTAGCGCGTCGTCAGGTCCGCAAAATGGCGGTCGAGGATACGGTTGTCCGCCCGCTCTTGCACGATCGGATCGTCCACGTCCGGTTCCGCTTTGCCGATGATCCGGCAGAGATGGAAACCGTCGCCATGCGCGATCGGTTCGAGAATGTCGCCCGGGTGCACGCTGAGAAATTTCTGCTGCAAATCGTCTGGGATTTCCTCGAGTAGCACTTCGGTGTGGCGGTAGGGATAACGTCCTTCGCCGGCGACTTCCTCCATCGACATGCCATCTTCGCGCGCGCAAAGGAGCGCTTCGCGCGCGGCATCGAGCGAATCCAATTCGATGGTCTCCACCTCGAAGCGGGTCAACGGCAGGCGGAGGGCCGCGATCTCGTGTTCCCGGGCCTGGCGCGAGAGAAGCGCGGCGCAGTCGCGGCGCTGGATCGCTTCCATCGCCAGGGCTTCGCACCACCAATCCCTGTCGCGCTCGAGCTGCTCCAGCCAGGCGGCCAGTTGATCCTCACTCAGGCCTCTGCGCTCGAAAAAGAGCGCTTCCTCCGCGGCGATCAGTTGTGGATCAATGGCCTGGCCTTGCGCCGCGCAACGGGCGGCGACGCGCCGGCTCAACCGTTCGGCCATTCGATCCAGCTCCCCCGAGAGGATCAATTCGCGGGTCAGCAGCTCGCGCAGGTCGCTCGGCGCAGAGAACAAATCGATCGCCTCCGGTTCGATCTCGTCCCATTGCTCGCCCCAATAATGCCGGACAAAATAAGCGCTAAAATCGCTCAAGGCGAGGCCGCGCTCCGCCAGCCAATGCTCGGTTTCCTCCGCGGTGATCAGATCGTGCTGGTAGCGAAATTGTTCCGCCGCCGTGTCGATCACCTCATCGTTGAATTCCAGATCCTGCTCGCCCGCTTTTTTTTCGGCCGCGACGCAACGCAGGAGGTTCGTCCATTCCGCCTCCAGCTCGCCGCGGAAATGGGCGGCGTCGATCACGTCGCGCACGCTAAAGTCCCGGTCTCCGCAGGTGAAAATGATTTTCTTCTCGATCGGCGTTGTTTGCGTCTCAGGCATCGGGACTTGCTCCCCTGATTACCGGACAAATTAGCACCCGTGTCGAGCGAAACCACCGTTCTTGTCAGGCTTGGCGCGGCTTCCCTTCTTCGCGGCTTCCTGTTATTTGAGGCTTGGTGAGCGTTCATCGAGCATTATGGAAACCCCGCTGAGTCCGCTCGAGTTCGCGCGGCGCACCCGCCGGATCTATCCCGGGCGCGAGGCCGTGGTGGCGGGCGAGCGGCGGCTGAACTACGAGGAATTTTTCAGCCGA